>CAVFXI010000035.1:0-26740 GCA_963626345.1 Gemmiger formicilis
CATGAAACTTATAATTTCATGAATGAAAAAAGTCCGATTATTTCGGACTTTTTATTATTAATTATTCTATAAAATACGCTTTATTAATCTTGCTGATGTTTTACTTAATTCATCAAGGTCAACATTAAGCTTTTTTTGAAAATAATCTATATAACATGCGGCTATCCCATTTGCAAGAATGAATAAACCTGCCTTTGTTTCTTGATCAACAGGATTTTTCTTTAAATAATTTGAAGTAATTTCTTTAAGTATTCTACTTTTCAAATCTGTAAAAGTATATTGTGGGATATATTTAATAATTTCAGAATATTCTTGCTCATGTTTTCTAATAGAAGTTGTGACACTCGTCATTAAAGAATCAGCAAAAGCATCACTCTTTTCAGCTCTATGCCAACTTTCAACAAATTCATTCATTAAGTCATCTTCAATTTCATTAATAATGTCATTGATGTTGTCATAGTGATTATAAAAAGTACCACGATTTACATTTGCTTCTTTTGAAATGTCCATAACAGTAATGGCATTAATATCTTTTTTCTTTGCTAATAATCTCTTTACAGCTTCTTTGATTTGCCTTGACGCCCTTGTTGGTTTTGATTTTTTTGATTTCATATTTGACCCCTTTGAAAAATTATTATTTTTTTCAACAAATTTCTATTTCTAATTAAATTTATGCACATATGTTCAATTTATTCAACAAAAAATTGAACATTTTAATAGAAAATATCTAGAAAATTATCAGTTTTTGCACAATAAACTGGCATATGCTAATTTTTCAACACTTTTTTGAGAGTCGATATCTATGTCCAAAATAGCTAATCAATTTATCCTTATAATAATTGATAAAAGCGATAAATCCAATCAGTTGATTATATTTTTTCATTAAAAATAATTTATTTTTAATATACTTTCATATATAAATGCATATAATAAACAAGGTTGTTTTTATTATCAGGGAAATGTTATGAAAACTATAGACAAAAAGGGACAAGATAGGCTTCCATATATCGAGGCTTATAAAAAGTATTTAAGTGAGAAGAACACACATTTTGATCTTCCAGGTCATGAAGGGAATATTCATACTGAATTAAGCAATATTTGTGGTCACAAAATTTATTCAACGGATTTGAACAGTCCAAGAGGTATGGATAATTTAATGAAACCTACTGGACCAATTAAAGAAGCGGAAGATTTATTTGCAAAAGCATGTGGTGCAGATTATTGTAAATTTTTAGTTAATGGAAGCACATCAGGTAATTTGATTATGCTTATGAGTGCACTCCAAGCAAACGATAAGATTATTCTTCCTAGAAATGTTCATAAATCAGTTATCAATGGGTTAATTTTAAGTGGAGCAATTCCAGTTTTTGTTATGCCTGAAATTGATCAATCAACCGAAATTGCTATGCAGCCAACTTTTGAAACATGGAAAAAAGTAATTGATGAAAATAAAGATGCAAAAGCAGTGTTTGTTATTAATCCAACATATTTTGGTGCATGTTGTGATCTTAAAAGATTAGTTAAATATGCGCATAAAAAAGGAATGATTGTCCTTGCTGATGAAGCTCATGGTTGTCATTTCTATTTTTCTAAAAAGATGCCATGTTCAGCAATGGAAGCTGGCGCTGATATGGCAACAACTTCAGTTCATAAAGGTGGAGGAAGTTTAACTCAAAGTAGCGCATTATTCATTAAATCAAATATTATAAGTGATTATAATGTTATGAAAGCTTATAACATGATTACAACTACTTCACCAAATACACAATTATTAGCTTCATTAGATTGTGCAAGAAAATGGTTAGTATTTAATGGATCTGAACACATTAAAAAGGCAATTGAAAATGCAAGATATTGCGTTGAAGAAATTAATAAAATTCCAGGATTTAAAGCTCATGGAAAAGATTATTTCTTAAAGAAGGGCGCTTATAATTTTGATGAATCTAAATTAATCGTAGAGGTTGATAAACTTAAAATTAATGGGTTTGAAGTATTTAGAATTTTAAAAGATAAATATCATGTTCAAGGTGAATTAAGTGAAACTTATGCTCTTTTATACTTATTTGCTGTTGGTATGAAAAAGGAAAATTGCGATACTTTAATTAATGCGTTAAAAGAAGTAAGCAAAGAATATTATGATCCAAACGTTGTTTATGAAGATCATCATTATAACAACACTTTCCCAGAACTTGTTTTAAGACCTCGTGTTGCATTTCATGCTCCATTAAAAAGAGTAAAACTTGAAGAAAGCGAAGGACAAGTTTCAAAAGAAGCAATTATGATTTACCCTCCAGGTATTCCAATTATTGTTCCTGGTGAAAAGTTTAATAAGCACGTCATCGAGACTATTCAATATTTCAGAGAAACAGGTTGCGATATTATTAGCGAAAATGAAAATGCAATTTATGTAAATTGTGTTGAAGCTGATGCAGTTGAGATGAAAAGATTAGATAAAACAATTGAATAAAATAGATCCCTCTTAATGAGGGACTTTTTTAATAAAACAGACTATTTCTAATTTTTTACAAGTTTTATAACTTTAAATGTTAAGTATTCAAAATTAAAAAGTATATCTTATTGTTAGAAGGAATAAATAACATGAGAGACGATAGTCTTTTATCACTTGTAAAGAAACTTATTAGTATCCCTAGTGTTTATTATCATGAAGATGATATTGTTGATTATTGCGCTTCTTGGCTAGAAAAGAATGGTTTAGAAGTAAAAATAATGAATTATCATGAGAATTTGGTAATTGGTTATTCTGGAAAGAACATTATTTCAATATTAGATAGTGGAAAACCTGGAAAAACCATCTTACTTAATGGGCATTTAGATACAGTTCCTGTGTGTGATGGGTGGAAAACAAACCCATTTATTCCCTTAGAAGATAATGGTTGCATTTATGGTCTCGGTGCGGTTGATATGAAAAGCGGTTCAGCCATATTAATGAATGTTTTTAATTACCTCAGTAGACATAAAGACCGTTTAACCGGAAGAGTTATTTTAACTCTTGTTAGTGACGAGGAAGGACCTTACGGATTAGGGGCCGATAGTCTCATTAACGATTATAAATTGCCACCAATCGATTTAGTAATCTCTTGTGAGCCTAGTGCAGCTTTTAGTAACCAAAATTTCCCTGTCCTATGCCTAGGCGCAAGAGGTTGCTTTGTTTATAACGTAGATTTTTTTGGAAAAAGTGCACATGCTTCACAACCTGAAAGCGGAGTAAATGCAGCCATTGAAGCTGCAAAGTTCATACTTGAGACGGAAAATGTCAAACTTGAAAAAGACGATGTATTGGGGAAAGGTTCATTTGTTGTATTAAAAGTGAATAGTGATGGTGGAGCATGTTCTGTACCTAGCGAAGCAAGAGTTACTATTCATAGACATATCGTAAGTTTTGAAGATGAAAAATATGTTTTAAATGAAGCTAAGGAACTCATTAATAAAGCAAATGTAAAAGTTCCATATAAGATTTCTTTAAGACCTGAACCTTCATTAGGCGCGAGATACTATAAACCTTATTATGTTGAAAAAGATAATGAATATGCAAAGAAGTTTATTGAAGCAATAAAGAAAGAAAACAATAACGAAGTCAACATTGATTATTTTAGTAGCATAGGTGATTTTAATTACTTTGCAACAAGACTTTTTGATAAAAACAAAAAACACCCTGCTACATTTATATTCGGACCTGATGGAGGAAACTTCCATCAAGCAAATGAATATGTTATTGTTGATACAATTTACAAAACTTATAACACAATAGTAAAATATGTTTTAGATATTTTAGGAGATTAATGATGAATATTTGGAAAGATTTAAATAAAGATAGAATAACACCAAGCAAATTTCTAGCTTGCGTGGAAATACCAAAAGGTAGTAAGTGCAAATATGAACTTGATAAAGAGACTGGTTTAATTATTTTGGATAGAGTTTTATATACATCAACACATTATCCACATAATTATGGCTTTATTCCTTGTACATATGCAGGGGATGGCGATCCACTCGATGTTTTGGTTATGTGTCAGGAATCTCTTGCCCCATTAACCTTAGTACGTTGTTTTCCAATTGGAGTTGTTCAAATGGTTGATCAAGGTAAACCTGATGAAAAAATTATTAGTGTTTGCTATGATGATCCAGATTTATTTCAATACACTGATATTAAAGATCTTCCAGTGCATATGTTGAATGAAATTTCTCACTTTTTTAAAGTTTATAAACAATTAGAGGGGAAAACTACTACAGTTACAACTATATTAGGAAGAGAAGATGCCGAAAGAATCATCAAAGAATCTATGGATAGATTTGATGAAAAATTTGGCAAGAAATAGAAGTTTATTATATGGGCGCGTTAGTTAATTTCGGAACGATTATTGTTGGCGGACTTTTGGGAATTTTGCTCAAGAGAAAAATAAAACAAGAATTAACTGATTTACTAATTACTTCAATGTCCATATGCCTTGTTTTTGTTGCTATTATCGGAATTATTCCAAGAATGATTACAATAAGTAGCAGTGAAAATGGTGATTTTTTAATTGAATCACATGGTACATTATGCCTTATTATTTCTTTGTTTTTAGGGACATTAATAGGTCATTTTTTAAAGATAAATGATAATTTAGATAAGTTTGGAGTTTGGGTTCAAAATAAATTTAAACTTAATGGTTTTTCTGAAGGTTTTGTTTCCTCAACTCTTTTCTTTTGTGTCGGTGCAATGGCTATTTTAGGTGCTATACAAGAAGGGGTTTATCATAAATATGATATTTTAATATGTAAGTCAGTCATTGATTTTACAGTTGCAATCGCTTTAAGTGCTTCTTTGGGTTATGGAGTAATTTTTAGCGCAATTCCAATTTTATTGTATGAAGGTGGGTTAATTTTGTGTGCTAAGGCACTACAAGGAGTTTTAACAACTGAGGTAGGGTATAATATTCTAAATGGCGTTTGTATGGTTGGTTATACAATTATTTTTGCAATTGCACTTAACATGATGAAAATTAAGAAAATAAAAACAGGAGATTTAATTCCTGCAATGTTAATTCCAATCATTTATTATTTAATTTTATCGTTAACTAATTTTACGGATTTTTAAATATAAAAATGTTCGTGATTATTTTTAATCACGAACACATCGTGTATATTTCATGGGTGACTATTAAAAGTGCATTTGTGCTTTTAAATGTTAAATGAGTTTTTGACTAAATTGAAAATTATCTCATCCATATTATCAAATGATTTTCCTCCGCCTTGGGCAATAACATCATTTCCACCTCCACGATAACCATAAGCATTAACGATAGTAGTGAAAATAGATTTTGCACTAAAGTTTGTGATGTTTTTATTTTTAGCAATCATTAAATTTGATGTTCCATCATTTTTCTTTAATAAACCGATTATAATGACGTTTTCAATTGATGAAAATTTAGAAACAAGGAATTGAAGATCTTTAATTTCTAAATCATTATGTGATTCTAAAATTATATTAATTTTGGATGTATCTAAAGTTTTAATTTTATTCTCAGAGTATAATTCTAGATATTTTGTTTTATAGTAATTTAATCGATTATTAGCGTGTTTATAAGAATCGGAAAGATTTGTTACGGCTTCAACAATTTGACTATTTTTACTTGCTAACATATTTGAAACTTTTGTAATTTCATCAAAATATTCGTGGGCGGTTTCAATTAAATGATCGCCACAGGAAATAATTATTTGATAACCATCTTTAACTTTATGAGCTTGTAAAATATTTATTCCTTTTATATATCTAGTACTTGGAACATGTGGACAACCACAAAGTTCTTTATCGTAGTCTGAAATTGAAACAAGTCTAAATGTATCTAGATTCTCATAATTACTAAAATCATTCACATATTTTTTAGCTTCCTCTTTAGTAAGATACTCAATTGTTATTGGGATATCTTTGTTTACAAATTCATTTGCTATAGTTTCAACATTTTTTAATATTTCAGGGGTTAATTCAATTCCTTTCATTAATAAATCGCAAGTGCCATCGCTTATGAAACTATTGCTTTCGCAAGTCATTTTGTATTCATTTATAAAAATAGCTGCTACTAAATGTTGAGTTGAATGGCATTGAGCTCTTTTTAATCTATCTAAAGCGTCAATTTTAAGGTGAACTTTTCCTTCAATTTTTCTATCTATCAAATGATAAACGACCCCATCTTTTTCTTTTAAATCTAAAACTTCATTATCATTAATTGTTCCTTTATCTCGTGTCATTCCTCCGCCTTCGGGATAAAAAATTGTTTCATCTAAAATAATCCAATATTTTCCATTATCTTCTTGAATATCAATAACATTTGCATCTAGTTCAGAAAGCAAACAATTATCGTAATATGTCTTAGTTTTCATGAACTTCTCCTTATTTACACTAAACCATTAATAATATAAATTTTTATACGTGTAAACGGCTAGTAATAAGGTTTTAAATAAATTGTATATTTTTTCAAAAATCTTCATTTTCTAATTTGAATTATAGTGTTTTTTGACCGTTTAATATAGAAAGCGAGGGTTTAATATTGTAAAATATTAAGGCGTATATAAAGGAGCAAGAATTATGAGTGATATGCAAAGTACTTTAAAAGAATATGTCAAACAAGCAACTTTAAATGTTTATCAAAATGAAGAGTTTGTTAAAGATATTGTTGTTGAAATCCCACGTGATCCAGATATGGCTGATTATGCAACAACAATTGCAATGCGTCTTGCTAAACCTTTAAAAACCAATCCTATGGTTATTGCTGAAAAAATAGTTGAGGAACTTAAAAAAGTTGCTAAAGACTATGAATCAATTGAAGCTGTTAGACCTGGGTTTATTAATTTTAAAATGAAAAAGAGTGCATTAGCAGATTCAATTAATGGAATTATCAATGCTGGTGAAACTTATGGTCAAAATGAAACTGGTAAAAATGAACCAAAGATTAATCTTGAATATGTTAGTGCAAACCCAACTGGTGATCTTCACGTTGGTCATGCTCGTGCAGCTGCTTGGGGTGATTCAATTGCTAGACTTATGTTAGCTAGTGGTTATGATGTTTTAAGAGAATATTATATTAATGATGCTGGTCATCAAATTGATATGCTTGGCGAATCATTAATTGCTAGATATTTTGAACATTTTGGAAGAAATGATTATCCAATTCCAGATAATGGATATCACGCTCAAGATATTGTTGATATTGCAAATAAAATTGCTGAACAAGATGGTGACAAGTGGCTTAATGCCGATCCAAAAGAAAGACTTGATTACTTTAAATCAACAGGCAAAAAACTTGAACTTAAGAAAATTGAAGATGATTTAAGAAATTTCCGTGTTGAATTTGATTCCTGGATGCCAGAATCATATTTCTATGAAAATAATGATGCTCGTATTAAAAAATGTTTAGATGATATGAGAGAAAAAGGTGTTTTATACGAACAAGATGGTGCCTTATGGCTTAAGACAACTTTATATGGCGATGACAAAGATAGAGTTCTTGTTAAAAATGATGGATCATTCACATATTTCTTACCAGATATTGCAAACAATATGTATAAATTTGAAAGAGGTTGCCCAAAATTAATTATTCTTTTAGGTGCAGATCATCACGGTTATGTTGCAAGAATGCAAGCGGCTCTTGCATGTCTTGGTCATCCAAATAGTTTAGAAATTGATCTCGAACAAATGGTTAGACTTGTTGAAGATGGTAAAGAAGTTAAGATGTCAAAACGTACTGGCAATGGAATTTCTTTACGTGAACTTTGTGATGATGTCGGAGTTGATGCCGCAAGATATACATTTGCTGCAAGAGAACTTGGTGCACACATGGATTTCGATTTAGGATTAGTCCGTAAAAAGAGTAACGATAATCCAGTTTATTATGCTCAATATGCTTTTGCTAGAGCTCATAACATTTTGGTTGAGGCTAAAGGTTTTGTTGCTCCAGCTAAATACGATTTATTAACTAACCCAAAAGAAACTGAAATTATGAAGACTTTAATGGAATTCCCTAATATTGTTGGAAACGCAGCCAAAACACGTGCTCCAAATATGATTTGTACTTATGTTCAAAAATTAGCAAGTTATTTCCATTCTTATTATGGTTCATGCAAGATTAATGATCCAAAGAATCCAGAATTAACTAGTGAAAGACTTGGACTTGTCAAAGCAACTGAAATTGTTCTTAAAAATGCTTTAAATCTTATTGGTGTTAGCGCTCCAGAAAAGATGTAATTCATTAAATTTAACATAAAATAATCCACAATTAGTGGATTATTTTTTGTTGATATTGACACTCAAAATTTAAGTGACTAGACTATTAATAGTCCAATAAAGGAGAAAGAAAAAAATGAAGAAAAGATATTTAATTCCAGGTTTATTATTAGTTGCTGCAAGTTTGTCTTCTTGTGGCGTTAAAGCAACTGAATGCAAATATAGTGAAGCTAAAGAACTTTACACAAAGTTAAAATCAAATACGACTGCATCAGCAAGCTATGTTAAGACAATTAGTGCAAATTATAAGACATATGATGCTGATGGGGTTGCAATAAACCATAAGCTTGATGGCGACCTAACTGAAGGTGATTATTATTACTACATTTTCGAACAAAGAGAAGGTGAAGCAGCTAGCGAATCATTACTTTATAAGAAAGATGGTAAATATTATTTAGGAAGTGGTGAAGTCGTTATGGAAAGCGTTGCTAAGATAGCTGCTGTTGGTTATGTAAAAGGATTATTAACTCTTGTTAATGCTTTTATTACATTCCCTGAAGAATCAGTAGCTGCAAACTATAAGTTCTATACTTTAAGTGATGGCGGTCTTAAGTATGAATATATTATGGATGGTTCATCAAAAGAAAGCTTAACAATTAATTCTGATGGTCTTGTTACTAATTGGCATAGCGAAATTAGTGGTGCAAAAGAGAATTACGATATCACTTATAACGGAAAAATAAATAAAAAATCTGGTCTCTAAAAAATATAAAATCTCGGATTTGTCCGAGATTTTTTCATATATGCTTCTCTAATTGTAGAATATGAACTTTTAGATATGATAAAATATTTATACATATTTAAAAAGGAAGCATATATGAAAAAATCTAAAAAAATAATTGCAGGATTATTAGCGCTTTCATCGCTTTGCATAATGGCAAGTTGTAATGAAAATAATGTTACTCCTGATCCTGATCCAAAACCTAATCCAGAGCCTAATCCAGATCCAAGTCCTAGTGATTTAGTTGATCCACCTACTTATGATGAAGATAGTATTTCAATTCATTATTATCGTAAAGATCGTAAGTTTTCAAATTGGGCCTTATGGCTATGGGCTGAGAATAAGGATGGTAAAGAATATACATTTAATGGCGTAGATGATTATGGAGCAATTGCAGCTTATCCAATTTCTACTTTTGATTTAGGCACAACTAAACTTGGTGTTATTGTTAAAAGCGCAGGAAGTTGGAGTAGTAAAGATCCTGATGGTGATAGATATATTGATTTTTCTAATTTAAAGAAAGATTCAAATAATATATATCATGTATATTTAAGAAGTGGAGAAAGCAGTATTTATGATTCTCCTGATCTTACTGTTAGAGATGAAATTAAGTCTGCAGTTTTTGCAAAAGAAAATGTTATAACTTTAGTTGGTAGTAATGAAATATCTAACTATAAGCTTTATGAAAATGATAAGCTTATCGTTGATAAAACTATTGATGCTCCATCAAAAGTTGTTTCGGAAAAATTACCAACTGATGTAAGTTTTGAAAATGATTATAAAGTAGAAGTTACTTTTGCAAAATCAAAAGCAACATTATCAATGAGTGTTTCAAAGAGACTTTTATATAAAACTGATTCATTTAGTGAAAAATATAATTATGATGGTGAACTTGGTGCAATTTATACAAATGAAAAGACAACATTTAAAGTTTGGTCTCCTGTTTCAAGCAAAATCATGCTAAGAATTTATGATAATGGGACACCTACATCAGTTAATAAAGAATTAGGGAATGACAATTATGATGAATACCCAATGGTCAAAGGTGAAAAAGGCGTATTCACATATGAAATAGATGGGGATTTATCAAATAAATTCTATACGTATGTTGTAACAAATACATCTTTTACTGATAAAGAAATCGTTGACCCATATGCAAAATCATGTGGTGTAAATGGTTTAAGAGGTGCTATTGTTGATTTTAGTAAGACTAATCCTGATGATTGGGATAAAGTTGAACCTTTAAATATTGATAGAAAAGCCCTAACAGTATACGAAACTCATATTGCTGATGTCACAAGCAGTTCAACTTGGAATGGCACTAAAGAAAACGCAAAGAAATATGCTGGTGTTTATGAAAGTGGAACTACATATACATCGGACAATAAAACTGTTACAACTGGTTTTGATCATATTAAAGAATTAGGTGTTAATGCTGTTCAATTGCTTCCTATTTTTGATCAAGCAAATGATGAAATTAATGGCACATTTAATTGGGGATATAATCCATTAAATTATAATTGCTTGGAAGGTATTTATTCTAAGAATCCATATGATGCTTATGAAAGAATCAAGGAATTCAAAGGGTTGGTACAAGCTTACAATAAAGAGAATATCAATATTATTATGGATGTTGTTTACAACCATGTTAATGGAGCTAATGGTAGTAATTTTGATGTTTTAATGCCTGGCTATTATTTTAGATATAACAATGATGGTACATTATCTAGTAATTCAGGTTGTGGTAACGATACTGCTAGTGATATGTACATGTATAGAAAGTTCATGGTTGATTCTATTTCATTTTGGACTAAGGAATACAAACTTGGCGGATATAGATTCGATTTAATGGGTCTTCATGATGTTGAGACAATGAATCAAGTGACTGCTGAAGCTAAAAAGATAAATCCTAATGTTGTCATTTATGGTGAACCTTGGGATATGACAACTTTAATCGATAATGCTGCAACACAAAAGAATGCAAATAAGTTTGAAGGCTATGGTCAATTTAATGATCAAATGCGTGATGCTTTAATTAAAGGTGGATTAAGTGGTGCAAGTGAGCTTGGTTGGATTGATAAGAAGTCATCAATTACATCAAATGATGATATTAATAAAATTATTAATGGAATAAAAGGTTTTACAGTTGGAAGTGCATTTAAAATTGAAGATCCAGATAAGACTGTAAACTATGTTACATGTCACGATAATTACACATTGTTTGATAGATTTATGGCAACAAATTCAGTTACTAAGGAAGATGCTAAAAAAATGAATTTATTAGCTAATTCAGTTGTTTTTACGTCTCAAGGAACAACATTCATGCTTTCGGGCGAAGAATTTTTAAGGACAAAAGGCGGAGATCATAACTCTTATCAATCAAGTTATGCTGTAAACGAATTAAATTATTCGTTAAAGATTAGTAACAGCGATACTTTTGAGTCGTACAAAAAGTTAATTAAATTTAAACAAGAAACATCAGGTATGCATTTAGATAAAGATGGTGCAAAATCAATAAATGTGTCTGTATCAGATAATAGAAATGTTATTAGTTATGAAATCGATGATGGAGACAAAGTTTATAAGATAATCCATTCAAATGGTTATAAAAATAATGGCGAAAATAAGGTGGATTTGAGTGGTTATTCATTATATCTAGACACTGTGGACGGTGACAAATCTTTAAATAGCGAAACTATATTGAGTGAATTTGAAACAATAATTGCATACAAATCGAAATAAAATCATTTGTGAAAAATTAAAAAGTGCATCTGATGAAAGGTATTTCATGGATGCACTTTTTTAAAATTTTATATACGTTTCGCGTTCTTTTTATAAAACTCTATTGTTTCTTCGATATTTTTATTGAAATCACTTTTTGAAATAAAACCTAATTCCTCAATATCATCTGTATTTAAAGAATAGGCATAATCATGAGCTGGTCTATCTTTAACAAATTGAATTAGATTGTCTTTAATACCTAATTTATTCATTATTTGAGTAATTAATTCAATGTTTGTAATTAGATTATGTGTTGATATATGGTATATTTTTCCATTTTGCCCGTTTTCAAGAATAAGGTTAATTGCTTTTGCACTATCTTTAACATATAACCAATCTCTTTGATTTGTTCCATCTCCATAAACTGGGATTTTTTGTTTTTGCAGAGCATTTAAAATAATTTTTGGTATCATTTTTTCTTTGTTTTGATATGGCCCAAAATTATTGGTCATTCTTATGATGTTAATAGGCAGTTTGTATGTTTTAAAGTATGAAATAACTAATAAATCAGCGCTTGCCTTAGTTGCACTATATGGGTTGGTTGGATTCAATGAATCATCAGGATAAAACTCTTTTTTAAAATCTAATTTATCTTTATTTAAACTTCCATATACCTCATCTGTAGATATTTGAATGTATTTTTCAATTAAATATTTTTTAGAAGCTTCTAGCAAAACGGATGTTCCTAATACATTTGTTTTAACAAACTTGCTTGAGTTAGAGATAGATCTATCAACATGGGTTTCAGCCGCAAAATTTAAAACGATGTTTGGTTTTTCAACTTCAAATATTTTTTCTATCGCTTTAGATTTTGTTATATCTTCTTTATAAAATGTAATATTTTTGTGCTCGCTAAGTAGTTCGTTTAAATGATCAATATTTGCTGCATATGTTAGTTTATCTATAACAACAAATTTATCATTTATATGTGTTTTCACCATAAATTCCAAAAAGTTAATCCCTATAAACCCAGCAGCTCCAGTAATTAAATATTTCATGAAATAAGAATAGCATTTTTTTAGATGCATACAAAACAAAATCACTTATGATTTTGAAAGCTAGTTGTTTTCTAGTAAATTTGTTTTCCATCATTTTATTAGATATTCATGTTTACAATTTCTTTACAATTATTTACATCAATGTGGTTTTTATATAGGCATCATTTCTTCAAAATATAATCGTTAAAACGAGGAAAAAGAAATGAAGAAAAAGTTATTAAATTGCATGATAGCTGTAATAAGTTTGATGACTATAGCAAGTTGTTCATCAAATAGTGGTAGTAGCGAAGAAGGATTTAAAGCGGTTGAGTTATTAAGTTGTGGATCAACCTCTGTTGAAAAAGTTATTTCTAAACTTGGCGAAAAGTTTGCAAGTTTAACGGACAATAAAGTTACTTTCAAAAAAGACCAGCATGGTAGTGGTGATGCTACAAAAGGTGTAACTGAAGGCATTAACAACCTTAAATACGATATAGGATTTTTATCCAGAGAAATTAAAGATTCTGAAAAAGTAGCTTTAAGTGAAGGAAATATTAATGGAGTAATGTGCAAAGATGCTGTTGTTCCAATTGTAAATGAAAATAATGGTTATTCAGCAACGAATTCAGAAACTTTAGCTAAATTATATAAAGGCGAAATTACAACTTGGGATGCTGTAGATTCAAATTTAGAAAGCAAAAATGTAAAGCTATATTCTAGAGAAGCAGGTAGCGGAACAAGAGAATGTTTCTTTGAAGGAATCGGATATAGCGATGTTAAAGCTGAAGATAAATGGAATGATGGAGTTGTTGTTAGTAGTCAAGCATCAAATGGCGATATGATGAGTGCTATTAAAGATGATAAATATGGAATTGGATATTGTTCACTTGACTCTCTTGCAACTGCAAGTGGCATCAAAGGATTAACTTATGAAGGTGTTATTGCTAGTGAAGATACTGTAATTGATGGATCATATAAATTAAGCAGAAACTTTAATTATGTCATTAGATGCGACTACTCTGAAAATGAGAGTAACAAAAAATTAGCAGTTAATGCATTTATTGATTTCATGTCAACTAAAGAAGGTTTATCAACAATTAAATCGGTTGGTGGAATTATTAGCGGGCTAGATTCAGCACCAAGCTGGTCATCAATTCAAAAAGAAAAGTATCCAGAATTATAAGGAATAAATCGTGAATACTTCTATTAACAAAGACATAAATTATTATAAAAAGAAAGAGACTATGGACAAAATTGTCCAAAAAGTTTTCTTTCTTTTTGCATTATTATCTGCTAGTTTTGTTATTTTCATAATTGTTTTTATTGCAATAAAGGGAATTTATCCTTTTATTCATAATTATTCCGCAAATGGTGAGACAATTGTTAAACAGGATTTTGCATTATTTTTTACTAATTCTAGATGGTTATATGATGGAACTGGTGGAATGGGATATTTACTTTTAACAACTCTTTACACAACTTTATTAAGTTTAATTATTAGTGTTCCAACATCAATTTTAACAGCCTTATTTATTGTTAAAATTGTCCACAAAAAGTTAAAACCAATTTTTAAAACGTCTATTGAATTATTAGCATCAATTCCAAGCGTTATTTTTGGTTTATTTGGCAAGGGTATAATTTGTCCATTAATTAATAATATGGGTGTAGAAACTTTTGGCGGTAGATCAATTCTTGCTGGAACAATAGTTTTAGCAATTATGACTATTCCCACAATTACAATGCTTTCAATTTCAGCAATTGAAGCAGTTGATAATAAATTAATTGAAGCTTCATTGTCTTTAGGTGCATCAAAAGCCCAAACAAATATAAAAATTGTTTTAACAACTGCAGAAAGCGGAATATTTGCTGGAATTATTTTGGGAATTGGTAGAGCCCTAGGCGAAGCTACAGCAATCCAAATGGTAATAGGGAATAATAACTTAGGGGCAGGTTTTTATAACATATTCAACCCTGGAAATACTTTGACTAGTGCGATGCTTTCAGGAATTGGCGAGGCTAGTGGAATTGGGTATGATGTTCGTTTTTCCCTTGGTTTAATTTTAATTTTAGTTATTTTTATCATTTCAACTTTATTAAATTTCGTTAAAAAAGAAATGATGAAAATTGATAAAAAGCACGTTGTCATTGAATTCATTAAAACTAAATTCAATGACTTAAAAATATATTTAAAGGTATTAAAAAATGAAAGAACGAGTAAATAAAAATAGATTTATAAATAATCTTCCTAAAAAAGAGAAAATGTTTTATAAGAAAAGAAAAATTAAAGATTTAGGAATCAATTTTACGACTTTATTATTTTCATTTTTTACTATTGGAATTTTAGTTTCGATGATTGTTTATATTTTCACGACTGGATCTAATAGTCTTTCTTTTGATTTTTTGGTAAGAGATTATTCAGAACACTCATATACAATAAGAACTAAAGACGATTTTATAATGGACGATGATTTAAGATTTGAAAATAAAGAAAACTATGAAAATTTCTCTTATAAATGGGGCGTTGCATTAGAAGATTCAACTAACGCTGAAGAAAATATCATCCATATAGTTTATTTGGATAATGCCTCATTATTTAACAATCTTGTTGATTTTAAAGGAGCAAAAGTAACAATCAATAAAGATTATTACATTAACAATTTGACTTTAGAAACTAAAGATGGTGGTTTAGAAGTTATTAGTTCAAAAGATAAAGCTTCTAAAATGGTAGAAATTCTTGATGAAAGTGTTGCTATTTTTGATGGAACTTTAACAAGTGTTGGGAAAGGGATTAAAGGAAGTTTACTTACAACAATTGTATTAATTTTAGTTACAATCTTACTTGCTTTACCTTTAGGAATTGGCGCTGCAATTTATCTTTCAATATATGCAAAAGATAACAAAATTACTCAAATAATTAGAGTTTTAATAGATGTAACAAGTGGCATTCCATCAATTATATTTGGTCTTGCAGGAGCAATTTTATTTATTCCTATTTTAAATAACGTTACAAAAACAAGTGGTGGAAGTTTATTTAGCGGGGCCTTAACTTTATCAATCATGCTCCTTCCAACAATAGTTAAAACAGTAGAAGAATCGATTAGAGTAATTCCTAAGTCTTTAAGTGAAGCATCATTTGCATTAGGTGCAAACAAAACACAAACGGTTTTTAAAATTGTAATTCCAAATGCTAAAGATGGAATTCTAACTTCAGCATTACTTTCAATTAGTAGAATTATTGGAGAAAGCGCGGCTTTAATCTTCTCGATGGGTGCAATTATAACTGATAATTTGAATATATTTAGTGGTAACGCAACTCTTGCAGTTCATATTTGGTCTGTTTTACAAGGGGAAACTCCACAATATGAAAATGCTTGCGCTATATCGATTATTATTCTTGTAATGGTATTAATTCTTTCTTTGCTTACAAAATTAATATCAAGCAAATTAAATAAATTTAAAGGAGCAAAATAATATGGGCGAAGAAAAAGTATTTACAGTTAGTCATCTAAATTTATTTTATGACAATAAGAAAAAACAAGTTCTTAAAGATATAAATATGGATATCTTTAAGAACAAAGTTACTGCTTTAATTGGACCTTCTGGATGTGGAAAATCTTCATTTTTAAGATGTTTTAATAAAATGAATGATTTAATTAATGGATGCGAAATAGAGGGAGATATTAAATTTAATAACATCGATATTGATGAAATAAATACTATTTATTTAAGAAGCAAAGTTGGTATGGTTTTCCAACAACCTAATCCATTTCCAATGTCTATCAAAAATAACATAACTTATGGACCAAAATGCCATGGTTTGAAAGATAAAAAAGTTTTAAATGAAATAATTACAAATTCATTAAAAGATGTTTCTTTATATGAAGAAGTCAAAAATGAACTTAACAAAAGTGGACTTGCCTTAAGTGGTGGTCAACAACAAAGACTTTGTATTGCTAGATGCATTGCAATGTCACCAGATGTAATTTTAATGGATGAACCAACTAGTGCTCTTGATCCTATTGCTACATTAAAAATTGAAGAATTAATTAAAGAATTGAAGAAAAAATATACCATTATTATTGTTACTCATAATATGCAACAAGCAGCAAGAATTAGCGATTATACCGCATTTTTTATGCTTGGTGAACTTGTTGAATTTAGTAAAACAGAAGAATTTTTTGCTCATCCAAAAGATAAGCGTAGCGAAGATTATATTACAGGGAGGTTTAGTTAATGGATTTAAATAATCGTATTGATGAAATTAATTTGAACACAATTAAAATGTTTGAATTAACTATTAAGTATCTTAAAGATGCTGGAGACATTTTACTCAATCATCAAGTAATAAATGTTCCCGTTATTGATGATGAAAAGATTAATAACTATGAAAGAAAAATCGAAGAAGAATGTTTATTAATTATTTTAAGAGAAAGGCCTTTTGCAATTGATTTAAGAAAAGTAACAGGAATCTTCAAACTTGTTGAAGATATTGAACGACTTAGCGACCATGCTCTTGATCTAGTTTGGACTACAACAAATTTACTTAAATATAGTGAAGCAACTAAATTTGAGAATCTTAAATTGATTCTCAAATTAGCTTTTAAAATGGTTACAGATTCTTATGAAGCATTTATTAATAATGATGATAAATTAGCAACCGATGTTGTAAATAGAGATGATGAAGTTGATACCTTATATCTTAAGGTTTTAGATGAAATCCCACTTAAAAAAGACAAAAATAATCTTGATGATAACTTCATAATTTATGCGACATTATTAGCTAAATATGCTGAAAGAATTGCAGATCATGCCTCTAATATTGCAGAATGGGTTGTCTATATAAAAAGTGGTTACTATAAAGATAAAGTAATAATATAATTTTATTGTATGGAAAATAATTATTTAATTTATTCAATAGAAGATGATCCAAGCATTTCTCATTTAATCAACATTGCTCTTTCAAAACAAGGGTATGTTGTTAAAAGTTTTGCAAAATTTAGTGAATTTGATGAGGAATTTAAAAAGGTAAAACCAAATATGATTTTACTTGATTTAATGCTTCCTGAAATAAGTGGCGAAGAGATTTTAAAGAAAATCAGATCAAAAGATGAATATGACGATATCGAAATAATTATTATAAGCGCAAAGGATTTAACAATTAATAAAGTTGATGGATTAGACTTAGGTGCAGATGATTATTTATCAAAACCATTTGATGTACTCGAGCTTATTTCACGTGTGAACGCAAGAAGTAGAAGATATTTAAAGAAGAAAAAATCAACTATAAGAGGTTATTATTTTGATTTAAAAAATAGAACTTTATATAAAGATAACGAAGAAATTAAACTTACAAATGGTGAAGCAACAGTTTTATATGAACTTTTTAAACATGTTGGTGAAACTGTTAAAAGGGAGGATCTATTTATTGCTTTATGGGGCGAAAATATAAGTTATGAAACGCGTATCTTAGATGCTCACGTTAAAGAAATAAGAAAAAAATTAGGTGAAGATAGTGACCTAATTGAAACAGTTTATGGGAATGGATACAAATTAAAAAATGAATAAGAAAACACTTTGGTTAGACTATATTTTTGTTTTTATTATCTCAGTTTCAATACTTTTGACTTCTTTTTTTGTAACTTCGATTGTTTCAAAAAATGATACAAAAAATAATTTAAATTATTACGCAACGCAAATTTCTATGAATTATGATACGAGTAATAATCTTGATGAAATTGAAACAAAATATAGCTCAATAAAAGACTTAAGAATCACTTTGTTTGATAAGGATGCAAACATACTTCTAGATATAAATCAACTTGACGTTGAACCAGCCAAAGAAGACAGAAAAAACGAGTTGGTTGATAATAATTTTTATTCTAAACAATCAAAAACTTTGAATTATTCGATACTTTATCTTGTAAGAGAATATGATAATTATTTTGTACGTGTTGGTGTTCCTGAAAGTAGCGTAGATAGAACGGGGAAATATCTATTAATTTATGAAGGAATTGCTTTAGTTGTGTTAGATACACTTTATTTTTTGTTTAAATATAAATCGTATAAAAGGAGTATTAATTCCCTTAAGAATGAAGTCAACAAGCTTCAATGCGCAATTAATCTTGATCCACTAAGCGATAATAGTGATGGGGTTGCAATTATAGAAGAAACTATTTCCAATGTTAATAATGTTATTCTTTCGCAACTTGATAATATAAAAAAAGAAGATATGAAAACAAATTACGTTTTGGATTCAATCAATGAAGGAATTTTTGTGATTGATTCAAAAGAAAATGTACTTTTAGTAAATAAATATGTTTTATCTATTTTAAATACCACAAAAGAAAATGTTTTGAACAAAAACTATCGTTGTTTAATGCTTGGAGAAGAATTTAGTGAAAAAATTAATTCATTAGAAAGTTCATCTTTGATTGATAAAAATATTAATGGAAGAATTTATGAATTTATTATTAATAAAATAGATTTAAACTGGTTAAACGATTCAAAAGGCATAGGTGTAGTTATGATTGATGTAACTAACTCGAAATTAAATGAAAAATTAAAAAAAGAATTCTTTCAAAATGCGTCTCATGAACTTAAAACACCTTTAACTACGATAGTTGGTTATAGCGATTTGATTAGCAAAAATATAATTACTGAAAAAAATGAAATCGATGATGCTATGAATTCGATAAGCTCAGAAGCTAAAAGAATGCAAAATATTATTGAAGATATGATGGCTTTATCGAGCATTGAAAACAAACTTGACTTAGAAACAAAAGTTGAATTTAATGCAAAATCAGCCTTAGAAGAAATTTTAAAATCTTTAAATTTGATAATTCAAAATAAGCATATTGAAGTAGTAACTAATCTTGAAGAAGTTAAGTTAAACATGGCCACTCAAGACTATGATAGACTTGTAAGAAATTTGATTTCAAATGCTATTAAATATAACAAAGAATATGGGAAAATAATCATTAATTTAAATAAGGATTTTTTAAGCATAGAAGATACAGGCATTGGAATTGAACAGAAATATTTAGATAGAATCTTTGAAAGATTTTATAGAGTTGACAAATCTAGAAGCAAAAAAGAAGGCGGCACTGGTTTAGGATTGGCAATTGTTAAACATATTTGTATGAATTATGGTTTTAAAATTGAAGTAAAAAGTGAATTTGGTAATGGCAGTAAATTTATAATTTATTTTTGTCAAAACCAAGAATAACCACAAATGAATTTTATTCGATATTGTCGACTAAAACTCATGCATGACTAGTAATTTCTCAAGCATGAGTTTTTTATCTAGTTTATTTCTTAAAAAAATTCAATAAAATTAAAGAAAATTTAAAATTAATTTGTCTTATTAAGCGAAGGCCTTAAAATGAATGAAGAAAAAGAACTTAAAAAACTTATTAAATCTAAGGATGCAATTGCTTTGAAGAATTGCTTTGGTATTTTGTATGCTAAATATTACAAATTAGTTTGTTTTGCAATTTCTAAATACGTTAAAAGAAAAGAAGATGTTGAAGATTTAGCTGATGAAACATTTATTAATGTTTTCAATAATATTCAATCTATCGAGACTTCATTTAAATATTATTTAATTAGAACAGCAAATAATATTGCGATTAATTTTGTAAAAAGAAAGCAGTTTTCAGTTCAACAAGATGATGAAGATATTCCTTCTAACGAAGATGTTTCCGCATCACTAAGTTATAGTGAACTAATTTCAAAGTTAGAAAAGTGTTTAAAACCAATCGAAATCAAGGTCATTACTAAACATGTTTTGGAAGGGTATACATTTAAAGATTTAGCTAAGGAGTTAGGTTTTAAAGAAAAGAAAGTTTCTTCAATGTATTCATATGCAATAAAGAAGTTTTTAATTGCTGAAGGAGAAGATTATGAGTAATAAAGATAAATTTGAGAATTATATAGAAAATAAAACAGATTATAAGGGTGATTTTTCAAGAATAGATAGTAAAATTGAAGTTCAAGAAAGTAACACAAGAAAAACCAAAAAAAGAGTTGGTTTAGCAGTTTCTTTAACTTGTGGTTTTGTAGTGCTGGGTGTTTTAGGAACATTTACCTATAAGATTTTAGATGGTCAAAAGGTAGTTCATGAAAATCAAAAGGATTTGGTTCGAACATATTCTTTAAATGATAGAAAGATTATGGAAGAAGATTCTTTTAAGGTACTTAATTCAATAAGTTATCCTACTAAAAAAAGCGAAAATTCATTAGATGAAAATTTTATTCAAGCAGTCAATAATTTTTCACAAAATCTTTTTAATAGCAGCATTAAAACTCTGGACGATTCTGGTTTTACAATTTCGCCATTAAGTTTATATTTTGAATTAAATAATATTTCTTTATTATCCTCTTCAGAAAATTTAAATAAAGAATTTGATAATTTGCTTGGATATAATAAAGAAAACAGAATAAACGAACTTATTAAAACATTTAAAAATAATTTTTATCTTGAAAGTGATCAAAAAGCAACTACACAAATTTATAATTCTGTATTCTTTAATGATGCATATACATTAAATGAAGAATACATTGAAAAGTTAACAAATTCTTATATAGAAGCTTTTTCAATGGACTTTACTGAAACCAATTTAAACCATATTATCGATTGGATTAATTTTAGACTTAATACTAATTCAACAATCACCAAAGACGATTTAAAGCTAGATTCTTTGACAACAATGTATATATTTTCATTACTATATTTTAAGAATCAATGGACTTATAAAGTTAATGATACTGATAATGTTGAAGGTACGTTTTATGGAAGCAATGGTCCATCTACAGTGACATATATGATGCATAGCTTTGGTAGCGTTTTAGAAGAAAAAGATGATTATGTTTCATTCTTTGATTTATATCAAAATGGATACAAGATTAAGTATATTTATTCAAAAAAAGAAGATCTTTCTACTTTAGATGCAATTAAAAATGATAATATATTTACAATAAATTCTGAGAATTATAAGAAAGCAGATATTAAATTATCTTTCCCTAAATTTTCTAAAAAAACAAATGTTGATTTGGTTGATACCTTAAAAGACATGGGATTTAGTATGGTTTTTGATAAAAAAGAAAATAATTTCCCTGATATTTATACTGACTATAATGAAAATCAATACATTGATTTTATTAAACAATTTAATGAAGTTGATTTTAATGAAAATGGAACAATTATCAAAACTGTTACATATGGCAAAACTAATGGTGCTAGTGCTCCAGATAAGACTGAGTATTATGAAATTATGTTAAATCATCCATTTATTTATGTAATTTACGATTCAAATAATGTACCATTGTATGTGGGAAATGTAACAAATATTTAGTTCCTTGTAATGTAGAAAGAGAGTTTATTTATGCTTAGTTTTAATAAAAATTTAAAAACTTTAATGCCTTTATCTGCGGTTATTTTTAGTTTATTTTCTTTATCTTCATGTGGAGAATCTAAGTTTCTTGATAAACCTAACGAAACAAATTTAGAATTTTGGATTACAGAAGAGGCCAGTCATGATTCATTTAAAAATTGCACATTTTTACCAGGTCTTTTTGGTGGTGACATGTATTTAGATAGTAGATATGAAGGCGTTATTAGAGAAGGCAGTTTAATGGTGGAAGCCCCTGAAATACATGTTGTTTATACCGTTACATCATATCCTGATTATTCAGATGGAGGATCTTATGTTACTGGAATCGATATAACAGATCCAAATATTAATGTTTATGGCCTTACAATGAAATCTTCTAAAGATGAAATTTCAAAAACCTTGAGTAATTTAGGTTTTTTAAATGACAAGAATAATTGTTGGAGAAAAAATAATTGCTGGTTTACTTTTGGGGGTTCTGGAATATATATTGGAGCCCATGTTAGCAACGATAAAGGATATATATTTTAATTAAGTATCATCTTTAAGATAAAATTAATTACCAACATTTAGAAAATAATGAAATATTGAATTCAATAAATATTAAGATACCTTTCATTTATAAATAATAAATTTTAAAATTAGTTAAGGAATTTATTAAACAAATTCGTCTTATTAAGTGAAGGCTTTCTTATGAATGAGGACAAAGAACTAAAAAAGCTGATTAGAAACGGGGATTTATCAGCTTTGACCGATTATTTTAGTATCTTGTATACCAAATACTATAAATTGGTTTGTTTTGCTATATCTAAATATGTTTCAAATACTGAAGATATTAAAGATTTAGCAAACGATTCTTTTATAAAAGTCTTTAATAATATTTATTCAATTGATTCTTCTTTTAAGTATTATCTATTAAAAACTGCAAATAATGTCGCACTCGATTTTCTTAAAAAGAAGAAACTTCCACTAGAAATTGAGGAAGTAGAAGTTCAAGGGGTAGATAATGTAACTTCATCTATCAATTATAATGATCTTGTTTCAAAGCTTAATAGTTGCTTAAAACCTATTGAAGTTGAAGTCATTATAAAACATGCGCTTGAAGGTTATACATTTAATGAACTCGCAAAAGAATTAAATTTTAAAGAAAAGAAAGTCTCTTCAATGTATTTTTATGCTATTAAAAAATTTATTAATAGTAATGGAGTTAATATATGAAAAAGAAAGATGAATTTGATAATTTTATTAATGAAAACACCAATTTTGAAGGTGATTTTTCAAAAGTTAAAGAAGAAATTAAATTAGAACCTAAAACTTATAAAAAACAAAGAAGAATTGCACCATTAGTTCTTTCGTTAAGTTCTGCTTTTTTGGTGCTTGCAATTGCTGGAACAGTTACTTATAGCGTTCTTAATCAAAATAATAATGCTACAAATAAGGATACCGAAGATAAGGATGCTGGAAATAAAGATACCGAAGATAAAGGCGACAAAAAA
This sequence comes from Gemmiger formicilis, assembly GCA_963626345.1. GTDB lineage: Bacteria > Bacillota_I > Bacilli_A > RFN20 > CAG-826 > Onthovivens. Next base: position 23,646 of record CAVFXI010000035.1, read on the forward strand.
GATCAAGGAGAATTGGTTGAAGCTTATAAACCACAACCATACACGAAAAAGTATTCTTTGAATGATAAGAAAATCATGGAAGACGAATCTTTAAAAATGCTTAATTCTATAAGTTACCCATCTTCAAGAGGCAGTGAATCTATAAATGAAGATTTTGTATCGGCGATTACAAATTTTTCACAAAACTTATTTGAAAGTGCAATTAATAACAATTTTAATGATTTTACTCTTTCTCCATTGAGCTTATATTATGAAATGAACAATATTTCTCTTATTTCTTCATCAACAAAATTAAATGATGAAGTTGATGCTGTTCTTGGATACAATAAAGAAAATAGAATTAGTGAACTTAAAAAAGTTTTTAAAAATAATTTTTATGTTGCGGAAAATGCTACAACGCAAATTTATAATTCAATATTTTTTAATAATGATTACACACTAAATGAAGAATATATTAAAAAATTATCTGATGCTTTTGTCGAAGCCTATTCAATGAACTTTACAATGGAAAATTTACCAAAGATTCTTGAATGGATTAATACTAGACTTGATAGCGAATCTACAATTTCTGATAAGGATCTAGAATTTAGTGATGATACAATGATGTATTTATTTTCCTTGTTATATTTTAAAAATAAATGGCTATATTCCGTTAATGATACAAGCAATTTTGAAGATTATTTTATTGGAACTGGTGGCGCTAAAAATGTTACTTATATGAGACATAGCTATGGTAGTGTTTTAGAAGAAACCGTTGATTACTATTCATTTTTTGATCATTATGAAAATGGATATAAAATTAAATATATTATTTCTAGATCATCTAATACACCTACTTTAGAAGCGATTGGTGACACTGATATTGTTGCTATTAATAAAGATAATTATAAAAAGGCAATAATTGATCTTTCGTTCCCTAAATTTTCTAAAACCTCAAATGTTAGTGTGAAGGATATTTTGGCAGATATGGGTGTTAAAGCAATGTTTAATGAAAATGAGAATAACTTTCCTGACATTTATACAAATTGTCCAAATAACCTTTATATCAGTTTTATAAAACAATATAACCAAGTTGATTTTAATGAAACTGGAACATTAGTTAAAACTGTTACTTATGCAGGAGGCGATAAAGGAGATACTGGAGAGCCTAGCTATCCTTATTACAATATTAAATTAAATCGTCCATTTATTTATGTAATTTACGATAACAATAATATTCCGTTATACGTTGGTAATGTAACAAATATTTAATAATTAGAACGCCTTCAAATTAGGGACATTGAAGGCGTTTTATAATGGGTAAGTTTCATTTTAAAATTACCCATTTTTTGTATAGAAATTAAGATAATATTAGTTTTTATAATTTTAAAAAAGTGCACGTATGATTTTTCTTTCTCCGGTTCAAATATTTTAAAAAATGTCGATAATAGCCCATTTTTTAGGTCTTTATTTTTATATATTAAATCTTGTAAAATACAAAAAACGAATTCAAATTTATATTAATTCTAGATAACAATATAAATTAGAAAATATATTTTCATAAGATTTAATTTAATTTACAAGGAGGGGAAAATTATGAAAAAATACCAACATTATTTAAGAAAATCGATTTAGAAAATCGTAAACAAGTTGTTAGTAAAGAAGTTAATCCAGGAATGGAATGGGTTTTAAATGGGGAAGGAATTGCAACAGTTAAAATTGATGGCAGTGCAACTGCAATTATTAATGGTGTTTTTTATAAAAGATATGATGCAAAAAATGGCAAGAAACCACCTGAAGGAGCAATACCATGTCAAGAAAAGCCAGATCCAATTACTACTCATTGGCCACACTTGGTAAAAGTTGATGAAAAAGCTCCATCTGATTTATGGTTAGTCGAAGCTTATAAAAATACTGATAAATCGACAATCTTTGATGGAACCTATGAAGCAATTGGTCCACACTTTAGTAGCAATCCATATAACTTAGAAAAGGATGTGCTTGTTCGTCATGGAATTGAAGTTATAGATGTTGAAAGAACCTATGAAGGAATCAAGAAATATCTAATTGATAACTATATTGAAGGAATTGTTTTTTGGAAAGATGGGGAGCCGAAATGCAAAATAAGGAGGAAGGATTTTGACTTAAAATGGAAATAACGATTAAAGTTTGATGCAATTTCTACTTACTAAATAAGCACGAAAGTAGCGTTAAAATGCAAGTTTTAATAAAAAACAGAAAGTAATTTCAAAAAGTAAATATGCACTAAAACTATTGAAAAATAAGTAGTTTTAGTGCAAAATAACTATAAGATTTTATGAATAAATATATATTTTTAAACCAACCATTATTAAGAGTGAGCGAAATAAAAAAAGATTTCAATTCAGAATCGGCTTTATTTGGAGCTTTAAAAAGATTAGAAGATTCTAATAAAATTAAAAAAATTAAAGGTGGTTTGTATGCAACAATAAATCCTTTAAATAATGATATATTTGTTAATAGATATGAATTAGCGTGTTCATTATATGAAAATTGCTATATTGCATATCATACAGCTCTTGAGTTCTATGGCCTTGCAACACAAGTTTATAGTGACGTTCATATTGTTGCTTATAAGAGATATTCTTCTATGATAATAGAAAATCTTGAATTTCAATTTTATAAAGTTCCTTTTAATGGGGGAGTTGTTGAATATAATAATGTGTCGAAAATTAGAGTTACTGATTTAGAAAGGACAATAATTGATTGTCTAGATAAAACTCTATTGTGCGGAGGGTTAGAGGAAGTGTATCAAGCTTTATTAATGATTAAAAATGCCGATGAAAATAAATTGTTAGATTATTTAGAAAAATATAATAAAAAGATTTTATACAAAAAAGCTGGATATTTGTTTTCGTTAATCAAACCAAAATATTTAACAAAAAAATTCTATAATACTTGCGAGAAAAAAATTTCTAGTTTTAATGATGACATAAGAGAAAATAAAAAAAGTGAATTTGTTTACGACAAAAAATGGCGAGTTTACGCACCAAAAAATATAATTTGAAAGGAGGTTTTTGATGGTAGATTTCACAACGAAAAGAATTAAAGAGATTGAATATGAAACACATTTTATA
>CAVFXI010000035.1:26750-27626 GCA_963626345.1 Gemmiger formicilis
ATAAAAGATAATATTGAAAAGGTTTTGCGATTAATTGATATATTGGAATTTATTTTTACATCTAAATTGAAAGATAAATTAGTCCTAAAGGGAGGAACGGCAATAAATATTTTTTATGCAAATATGCCAAGATTATCGGTTGATATTGATCTTGATTATATTGGAAGTACGAAAGAGGAAATGATTGCTGATAAAAATATTATTAATAGTTTTCTTAAAGATGAGTTGCAAAAGAGGGGATATAATTTTTCGGTTTTAAGTAAAAGACATTATGCTCTTGATTCTTTAGTATTTGATTATATAAACAATGCAAACAATAAAGATATCATAAAATTGGATATAAATTATATGGATAGAAGTCATATTTTACCAGTAAGAAGTATGTTTATAAATTTAAACTTTTATAAGAATAATATAGGAATAAATGTTTTAAACGAACACGAGTTATTCGGGAGCAAATTAGGCGCATTAGTAAATAGAGCTAAACCAAGAGATGTTTATGATGTATATAATTTAATTCACCAAGATATCATTACTGATTTAAATTTATTAAGGAAATGTTTCATTTTTTATAATTGTTTAAGTGGTGATATAAATTTGTTAGATTATAAAAGCGAAAGAATTGATGCATTGACAAAAAGAGATTTCTTTAGAATGTTAAGACCAATGTTATCGAAAGAAGATAAATTTGATTATTCTATTGCAATTAAAGAGGTGAAGGAATTTATTTATGGTTTACTTGTTTTTGATAATTCTGAAATTACATTTATAAATGAATTTAATAATAAAAATTATGCTCCTAGTTGTCTATTTAATGATAATGAAATCGTTGACCGAATAAAAAAATCATCCAATGGCATTGTTTAGATGTAAATA
>CAVFXI010000035.1:27636-57981 GCA_963626345.1 Gemmiger formicilis
TATTTAATTTTTAAGTTTCAATTTTCTAGTTTTAAAGTCTATTAAATTAATTAGACTTATATCTGAAATCCCTTCGATAACAACTTCATTTTCATTTGATTCAACGGTTATTAATTTATAAGGATTTTCTAGAGTGCTATCATCTTCATAATATTTATAAGAGAAAGCCCCTTTTTCTAGCGGATAGATATTAAATATAACTTTATCTTCTTTTAATAATGGCAATACACTTCCTTCTTTAATAAAATAAATTGGAAGATCGCCAGGCTTATTTTCAAACGTATGTGTTCCCGATAATCTATCTTTATTAAAATACCAATTTCCATTAGGAAGATTTACTGTAATTTTAGTTGCGCCTTTATCAAAAATAGGAGCACTTAAAATGTTGTCGCCGCAGAAATAAAGATCTGATTCTTCATCAAAAGATGGATATTTAAGAAAAACTGGGTAAATCATTGGATGATATGATTCAACAGCATTCATAGCAGTACTATATAAATAAGGTAATAATGTTTTTCTGAGCTCGAATAAAGTCATTACCTTATCTTTTAAGTTTGGATATAACCAAGGCATTGTTGATGAACCATCAGGGTTCCAAGAATGCAAAGTAAATCTAGGTGTAAAAATTCCATAAGCAATCCAACGCAAAAATAATTCTTCACTAGGTTTTTCGCCTGCAAATCCACCAATATCTTGCCCTATAAAAGTAAAACCAGTTAAAGCAGAAGTCATTGCCATTTTATGATTTCCTCTAAAGTCTTCAAATGAAGTGTTATTGTCTCCTGTCCAAGTTTGAGTGACTCTTTGAAAACCTGCTGAGGCTGATCTTGTTACTGCCATGTGTCGTTTAGGTTTATCAACAGCTTCATTTGAAGCATTGCACATTAATAAAGAAAATAATGGTCTAATTAGTTTAGCTTTTATTGGATGACCAAATCCATTTGCATAGACTTCTTCATCGTGGATATCGTATTCGTTATTGTCGTTCCAAATTGAGCAATAGCCTAAATCTACTAAATTTTCTTTTACACATTTGGTCCAAAAGTCATAAGCTTCATCATTTGTAAAATCTAGATAACTACCCATTCCTCCCCAAAAAGGAAAAACATATGGACTGCCATCTATATAATGCAAGAACCATCCTTTATTTTTTATATATTCATATAATGGATGTGTTGTCAGGAATGCTGGTTTAATATTTGGTAAAAAATTGATGCCAAGTTTTAAAAAATCATCAGCAAATCCTTTTGGATCAGGGAATTTTTCTTTGTTCCAATGGAAGACACATCGTTTGTCGCCAATTTGAGTATATCCGCTTGAAAGATAAAATCCTCCACAATCAATATTGTATTCCTTGCATTTATCAATAAATCCATTAAGTTCTTTAATTGGATTTTTTGAATCAGTATAAGCCATAGTTGAACCACAATATTTAAAACTCCATTTTGGAGGCAAGAATGATTTGCCGGTTAAGTATGTAAATCTTTCAACAATTTCTTCTACAGTTCCAAAAATAACATAATAAACTAAAGAATCTTCTTCACAATAAAAGTGTTTATATATGTCGTAATAGTTATTATGTTCGCGACCAAAATCTATTTCGCCATTTGAATATGTATCATAAAATATTCCATAACTTCCAACGCTATTCTTGCAAATATAAAATGGAATTTGTTTATATAATGGGTCACTTTTATTTGCATTAAACCCGAGCGCATCAAAAGTTTCCATTTTAAAAGAATAAAGATTTTTGTTTATAGGACCAGTTTTATCGCCTAAACCATAAATATGTTCGTCTTTTTCTCTAGATAAATAGTGGTGGCTGCCTTTCCCCATCTCTTTATCAAAATTGTAGGCTAAAATTTCTCTATCAGAAAAGAATTTTTTACCATCTTTATAGTAGTGGAGAATAAAATTATTTAAATCAAGTTTTATATCTATTTCATCAATTTTGAATTCTGTATCGGAATTTTGATCAATTAATTTTAATCCTTCAATTGATAAACGATTTCTGCCATGTTTTGGCATTATTGATGTTCCAGGGCAAATTGCAAAAGTTGGGAAAAGATTTTCTTTTTTGCTATATATTGCAACACGCATCATATGCTCAAAAAAATCTAATTGAACATATTTTCCATCAGCAAAATATGTTCTGCTAGCCGATGTTTTTTCATTTATGATAAATTTATGTTGGTATTTCATTTTGGATCTCCAGCAAATGTATTCTTGATTAATTTAAATTTCTTTGGTTTATCCATTTTTATTTCATCAAGAGTTATATGGAGGGCTTTACCTTTTTTAATGTTCCATAATGGAAGATTATTTCCATTTGGATTGCAATTCTTAGCAAAGTTAGCAATATATTGCATCATTATTTGAGAAACTTTTTCATCCTTCTCGTCGTATGGTCTCCAAGATTCTTTTAATGTTCCAAATACATAACGAATATCTGATGAATGGAAAGCTTGGTTATTATCACCTTTTGCATCAACATCAAAATAATAACAATATGCATTATTCATATTTGAATATTTAAGTGCCATTGATGAAATAATGAAGGTATACATGTCATTATTTGTAAATCCAATTATTGTAGGAACATTATTTAATTCTTTAAATAATTTTTCTTGGGATTTTTCAAGATAATAATGATCGATCATTGTCATTGTAGAAATTTGATTATCTTTTCTTCTTGGTTTAACAATTTCTAAAGCATCAAAAATCTTTTTAGGTTCAATTTTTTTAAATTCTTCGATAGTGGAGCAACCACATTCTTTCATGACATCTAACCAATATTCCCTTCTTTCCTCAACTGGTTTAGAAGTAGCCATTGATGGGAATTGTCCAGCTCCTGACATCATAATTGCTTTTTCAAATAAACCAGTGCATTTTTTAGAAAGAATCATACATTGGATAGACATGGCTCCAGCACTTTGCCCCATAACTGTCACATTATTTGGATCTCCATTAAAATCTTGTATATGTTTTTTGACCCATTTAAGAGCAGTCACTTGATCATCGAAGCCAAAGTTTCCTTCATGCCCAAATTCTTTTGAAGTTTCTTCGTGGGTAAAGTAGCCAAAAACTCCAACACGATATTGAATAAATACAGTTACGATACCGAGTTTTGCAAGAGCATTTCCATCAAATCCACTTTCTGAATTTGCACCGCTATCAAAACCTCCACCATGAATAAAGACAATAACAGGGTATTCGCCTTTTTCTTTTGGAGTATAAATATTTAAATTTAAGCAATCTTCCGAATACGAAAAATTAATTCCATCACGAAATTCTTTGTGATAGAACATTCTTTCAGGCACTTCAAGATGTTCGTAATAGCATCTTTTTTGGATACATGCATCGCCAAATTTAGTTGCATCAAATTCTTTTCCAAGATTATCAACTTCTTTTGCGTATTCAAATCTTTTAGCTTTTGCAAAAGGAATTCCTAAAAAAGCATAACAATTATCTTTTTCAATACCTTTTATCAAACCTAATTCTGTTTTTATAGAAACATTATTTGTTTTTGTTTTTTCTTTAGCCATATTTTGTGCTCCATTTGGAAAAATTCTTATGTAAATATGATAACTTGTTAGATGCTTCTTTAAAAGTATTTTTTAAGTGAGTTAATTAAATATTTATAATGCAAAAGTAACGATTAAATCGATAGTAGTGCGGTTGTGCATTTAATTTATCGCAAATAAAAACCGCTAAATTAATAGCGGTAATTAGAATCAAACTATTTAGCTTTTTTAGCAACTGCAACTAAAGCTTTGAAATCTTCTGGATTGTGAATTGCAATTTCGCTTAACATTTTTCTGTTAACATCGATTTTAGCAAGTTTTAAACCATGCATGAATTTGCTGTATGAAATATCATTCATTCTGCAAGCAGCATTGATTCTCTTAATCCATAATTTTCTAAAGTCATTTTTTCTATCTCTTCTTGAGACATATGCATATCTATTACTATGCATGACTTGTTCTTTAGCTGTTTTGAATAATAAGTGTTTGCTTCCGAAGTAACCTTTAGCTTGTTTTAAAATCTTTTTTCTTCTTAAATGTGTAACATTTCCACCTTTAACACGCATTTTTGCTACCTCCTACTATTCTTGAATGAGATATTTAATTCTCTTAACATCTGACTTACTGACAGCTGTTTGTTTCATTAAATGTCTCTTTTGCTTTGTTGACTTATGTCTCATAATGTGGCTGACATAAGCGTGATGTCTTCTAATTTTTCCTGTGCCAGTGATTTTAATTCTCTTTGCTAAGGCACGTTTTGTTTTCATTTTTGGCATAAACTTAGTTCCTTTCTCTTCCTACTTTTTTGTTTTGCTGTTTACGATGCAAGATAACCATCTTCCATCAAGACTTGGTTTGCCATCAACAGTACCATAATCTTTAACGTAGTCTAAGAATTTATTTAAAACTGCTTCTCCTACGTCAATGTGTGCCATTTGTCTGCCTCTATAACGGACGCCGACTTTGACTTTATTTCCTTCTTGTAAGAATTTAGTTGCTGCTTTGACTTTTGTTAATAAATCATGTTCGCCAATTTGAGGTGTAAGTTGAATTTCTTTAAGTTCAATAATCTTCTTCTTTGAATTGATTTTGTTTTGTCTTTCTTGCTTTTGTTGCTCGAAACGATATTTTCCATAATCAATTAATTTACAAACTGGTGGATTTGCATTAGGTGCGACGCAAAGTAAGTCTAATTCATATTCTTCAGCCTTCTTCATTGCATCAAAACGACTAACAACTCCGAGTTGTTCACCATCAGGTCCAATTAAACGAACTTGTGGGAAACGAATTCTTTCATTAACAATGTCGCCATTATATTTGTCATACTTTGGCTTTCGATCCATATTTGGATTGATATTATTTGTAGCTATAAATTACTACCTCCTAAAAATAAAAAAACACACTAACCTAGAAGTAGTGCGCTCATTAAACAAAATCTAATTTAGTAGCTTGATTGACCAATTCACCTCGTGAATCTGGTGAGAAGCGAGCGCATCTCTTTCTACGTACGCAATTATAATATAGAGAAATGTGGTCTAAATCAAGCATTTATTGATAAAAAACAATAAATTTAACGCAAAAAATATTAATTATCTTAAATGAATTTTTATATTTATTAGAGTAAAATATTTGTGAGGTAAGTCACATATGAATGAATTTAAAAAGATAAGGTTAGATGATATCACATTTGACGCTAATAAGATGTTTGATAAAGAATGGGCAGTGTTAGTGGCCTCTAAAAAAGATGGATCAAGTAATTGCTTAACTATTTCTTGGGGATCTTATGGTGAACTATGGGGTAAACCAATTATGATTGCTTATGTTCGCCCAGAAAGATTTTCTCATGAATTTATCGAAGATTCTGAATATTTTTCAATTAACTTTTTTGATGAAAAGCATAAAAAAGAAACTTTATATTTAGGAACTCATTCAGGAAGGGACGAAGATAAAGTTGGAAAAGTTGATTTTCATTATATTGATGAAGATAAATGTAAATATTTCGATGAAGCAAATTTAGTTTTTATTTTAAGAAAGATTTATTCGGATGATTTTAAAAAAGAAAATTTCCATGATAAGTCAATAGTAGATAAAATTTATGGAGAAAACGGGCAATTACATACTTTTTATATTGGTGAAATTGTTGAGGTTTTAAAGAGGTAATTATGAAATATATTTGTTTTGATTTTGATGGTACTTTAGCTGATAGTTTTGATTTTATCTTTTATTCTTTTGATGTGTTCTTTTACAAAAATCTTGGCATTCATATGGATATGGAACTTTTTAATAAATTAAGCGGTCCAACTGAAGAAGGATATTTAATGAGAGCATTTGGTGATAAATATGATCCAAAATTATGGCAAGAATATTTGGAGTTATACAAAAACGAGGCTCACAATCATATAAAATTATTCCCTGGTATGAAAGACATGCTTGATAATCTTTTGATGCGCGGATATAAATTAATTTTCTTAACAGGAAGAAGTATTGAAACAGCTTTAATTTCACTTCAAGATTTGAATTTAAAAAGTTATTTTGTTGGATTTTATGGTGGATCAACAGAAGGTTCAGTTAAAGATAAACTATTAGAACAAGTTTCTAAAGATTTTAATACACCAACAAGTGATCTACTTTATATTGGAGATAGCTTACAAGATATTAAAGACGCTAAAAAGGCAGGAGCAAATATAATCAGTGTATTATTTTCTAATCCTTCTTGGTGGGAGCATATTAAAGCAAACAACCCAAATTATGCGACTGATACTGAAGAATTAGAACAAAAGATAGTTGATTTCATGGAAAAATAAACTAAAACCCAGCGGAGGACTAGCTGGGTTTTAGTTTTGTACAGCACGACTATATACGAATGAGCAGTGCTCACTTATTGCTGTTAGGATTATCGTTTTGAAGCATAAATGGTATTCCATTTGTTTTTATACATGCTTTTAAATAAATGTTTATTGCACTAGACATGTTTAAACCAAGGTTTCTAAAAACCTCGTTTGCTTCATCCTTAGTTTTTTTGTCTACATTAATAGTAATAAGTGAATTTTCTTGTTTTTCCATATTAATAATATATTAATAAAATATTAATATGTCAAATATAAAACTAATATATTTTATAGTTATTATATATGTTTTAACGAAAATGATGTTAAGAAAATATTTATTTAAATGATTAATTGTTCTATAATCTTACGCAAAGGAGAACTTTAATTATGGCTAAATGGTTTAACAAAGAACCAAGAATCATCCAAATTCTCTTACTCTTAATTCCTGTAGTCAACTGGGTAGTTGAAGTATTGGTTCGTTGGGACAATGCAATTCAAAGAAAGAGTGCATGGAGAATTATTCTTGCTATCTTAGTTACTTTCTTTGGATTAATTTGGGGCTGGGTTGATTTAATCTGGTGCTTAATATTCCATCACATGACATTTGCTGGCGAATAATCAAAAAGCAAAAGAATGGAAGGCTTGCCAAAATCGACAAGCTTTTTTTATGCCTTGTTTCGTGAGTATTTCATATGTGAAACAAGTATGTTCAAAAATGAATGTTTGGTTTTCATTTATGAAACATTTAAAAAGACCAGTTTTCACTGGTCCAAAATCGTTATTTTTTAGTTTATAGTAGTGCAGCTCCAAATTCCCAAATGTAGGAAGCGATTGGAAGACCAATAAACATAATTAATGTTGAAACTGCAAGTAATATAAAGAGTACTCTTAATTTAATTCCTCTATAAGCAATAGCTACTTTATCATTTAAGACTTTAGCACGTTTTGCAGCAATGGATTCCCAAGTCATAATCATAATAACTGCAAGCGTGAATATATTAACCATTGTTATGAGAGAGAATATATTTGCATCACTTATCATTGAGATTCCAACAAGGATAGATGAAATTGCACCAAAGAGTCCTGTTCCAAGCATTCCGATTGCATCTTCTGAATTATAAGCTTGATTATAGAAGGCAATTGTAATCCAAATGATGATTGAGAATAAGTTAATAAATGCTTGTAAGAATAAGGATAAACCTTCTCTATTTGCTCTTACGATAATTTCGTATTCAGTTCTACTTAATAATTGTTGATCATTATCTTTATAGTAACTTAAGCCATAAACCAAGGAATCAAATTTATCGTTTTGGATTAATTTGTATCCTCCAGTAATTGCAAAGTATGGAGATACTCCAGTTTCATAGACATTTTCATCAATTGAGCAAGTATAATTCTTGTTATTGATTTCATTTCCAATAGTTTGAGCGCTAGATAAATCAATAATATCTGTTGGAACATATCTTACATATTCTGTAGTAAGTTGCATTGGAAGAATGTAGATATGGAATTGAACGCTATCAAGTGGATAACGTGGGTTATCAAATTTTTTAGTGATAGTTGCAATAAAAGATGATTTTTGGAAAGTTCTAAATTCTTTTTCCCCAGTTTCTTTATTGGTTAAAGTGTATGATCTTTCCATTTCAATAAGATGAGTATCTGCATCAAAATCACCATTTCCAACAATCCACATATTTTGATTTGTTGGATAAACATTACTTGATGTTGTTCCTGGATACATTGAAGTTTCAAGTAAATATAATGGATTAACGACACCATCTTTTGGATCTGTGATTGTAACGTCTTCCATTTGAATTACATCAGGAACATTATCGGCAACTTCCTGGAATTCCCCAGTTTCTTTATTGTAATACCATTTATCTTGACTCCATAAACTCTTGTCATGTTCAGAATATGGAGATTCAGTTATTGAGCAATTATTATATTTTTTATAGAACATTTCATGATATTCAAGTTGGTTGAAATCGAACCAAACGCGCATTTCAACTTTATATGATGAATCGTTTGCATTAACTGAATTGATATTGTGGAGTTGGCTACCAATTTTTACATCAGTATGGACTTCATCTTCTGGCATATTTTTTATGTCTTCATCAGGCAAAGAAGGATTCTTTTCGATATTTTTTTGATATTTTTCGTAGGTTTCATTTCTATTATTGATTACTTTATATGCACAATAGCTTGTGTATGCTACAAGAGGAAGAGCAACTAAAACTAGATTAACAATTAATTTAACTCTCTTTTTATATCCTAGAACTCGCCAATTTCTTGAAACATAGTGTTTAGTTTTGTTTTTTTCAAGTTGAGATTCGACATCATTTCTTTGAATTGAAACTAAATCTTCATCAAGAATAATTTTATCAAGTGGTGGAAGTTCGACTGAATCATCAAGCATCATCTTATTATCTAAGAAGAAGTAAGTTGCAATTCGTGTAAGAACTTGTCTTGATGGAATCGTGTGTCCTGAAAGATAATTTGCCATCTTGTTTTGACTTACAGAGATTGCTCTATAAAGATCAATATTTTCTTTATCTTTTAAGAACTTATTTAAGATTCTAATTTTCTTTGTTTTTTGTTGAATCAATAAATCTGTATAGTCAGGCAAATCCTTTACATCAACTGAATCATCAATTAAATCTTTGTGCTTAACGTTCAAAAAATACTTTGAAAGTTTACGGAGCCAAACACTATTAAATAAGTCTTTATCTTTGTAGAAACTATTAATAGTCTTTCTAGAAGTATGGAGGATTATGGCCATATCTAGATCTTGGCTCTTCAAAAACTCGTCTAAATATCGGACTTTTTCAACGGTTTTTGAGTTTTTACCATTTTTTCCCATAAAATTCACCTCTTTGAAGATTATAGAACAATTTATACACAATTTCATTGTTTTACTAGATTTAATCGAATAAATATCGTTTGTGTTTGCTTCAATTAGAGAATAGAATTTATTTATAGAGAGGTTTTTCATATGAAAGTAACAGATACTTTTACTGGTGGAAAGGTACCAAAAGGTACTAAATTTTTGTATCCAGCAGGAACTATTTGTCGTGATGCTGCTTATCAACTTGTTTCATTATTTTTCATGACATTTGTGCAATTTTGTGCACCATTAGGTTATGGATGGGAATGGAATATTGCAAGTGGAGCAGTAAGAAATGATGCGTTATATTATGCTCAAATGGGTGTAATTACTGCAATCATTGTTGTGCTTAAGATTTGGGATGGTTTTAATGACCCAATTATGGGTTGGATTGTAGAAAAGACTCACTTTAAAACAGGAAAATACAAACCATGGATTTTGATTGGTGGTTTAACAAATGCTGTTGTTTTATATTTGATGTTTACATTAAGACCAGGTGGATGGTTCTATGTAATTGCTTTTGGCATATTCTATTTATTATGGGATTTCACATTCACTATGAATGATATTGGATATTGGAGTATGCTTCCAAGTTTATCCAGTGAAGAAAAAGAACGTAATGATATTACAACACTTGTTAGTATTTGTGCTTCTGTTGGTGCTTTTGCTGCAGGTGGAATTATTCCTATGGTTGTTGCAGGAAATGCAGTTCAAACTTATTCAATAATTGCTCTTATTATTGCAATTGCTTTTGCAGTTTCTCAAGTAATTTTATTCTTCTTCTGTAAAGAGCATGCTAGAGATGATGGAACAAAGGAAGAAGAAGCCAAATTTACTGATATGTTCAAGATTTTAAAGAACAATAGTCAAGTAAGAATTGCAACCATTGTCATGTGCGTATATTACATTGGTTCAGCTGTTTTAAATGGTTTTGGATTGAATTATTTCTATTATGTTTATGGATATGGAACTGGCGGAAGTATTATGACTTATTTTACAGTTGCATATGCTTTAGGAACAATTATTGCTCAATGTTTGTTCCCTGTCCTTATTAAAAAATTTAACCGTAATCAATTATTCAAAATTAGTTTTTATATTTTAGCTATTGGTTATGTTATATTTTTCTTCTACGATCTTCCTTTAAATAATGAAGGATTAGTTCTTGGTTTTTCTGAGTATGTAAAAGCTGGAACAGGTCTTAAATATTTAGATCTTGCAATTTTATCGGTATTAGGAATCTTTATTTTTGCAGGTCAAGGTATTTTCTATTTGATTTTAATTGTTATGATGACTAACACAATTGAATATAACGAATATACAACTGGCGAAAGAAAAGAAGCCGTTATATTCTCGTTAAGACCATTAACCGCTAAGGTTTCTGGCGCAATTATGAATGGCATCACTTATATTGGCTTAGCGGCAACTGCTTTATACTCGGTAAGTAGTGGAATTAGTACATTAGAAATTAAAAAAGGTCTAGGGGAGATAACTGAAAACGAAGTTATTTCTGGTGCAGATAAATTAATAGCAGATATTAATTTTGGGCAACTAATTTGGCTAAAATTCTTTATGTGTGTTATTCCGTTAATTTTATTTATTATTTCCTATTTATTAATCAAAAAGTTTTATTTCATCGATGAAAAATATTATAAAAATATGTGCGATGAGATAGCAAAAAAGAAAGCTGTGGAAGAAAGCAAAAAATAGAACATAATTGCTTTAATAATTAAAAAATCATCCGTGAAAATTTTGTATCACGGATGATTTTTATTTGATTATTTTACATCTATTTCAAGATCTTTTGTTCCGAATTGACTCTTAATAGTAAGTTTTCCTTTTCCTTTTTTAAGACCTTTAACATAGACTGAGATTTGACCACCTTGTAATGAAACAACTTTTGGGCCAATTACTTCTATATTATTATTTGTTGAAAGTTCAAGAGGAATGAATGAATAGTTCATTAAAGAACCATTTTGATCTAAGTGTCTAATTGAAACTCTAGTAACATCATATGATTCATCAATCTTTATTGGATTATTTTTAACATCATAACTTAATTCAAAACCCATTGATGGTCCAACTCTTTTAACAATGACTTCTTTTCCATCTTTATATCCTTTTAAAATATAACCAGTTGATTCGCTTCCCCAATTTTGGACGTATTTAGTATATAAATTCATGAAATAAGAAATTGGTTTTCTAGTATGAATAAGAACTCTTGCCATGATAAGTGCGTATTTCAATGGAAGTTTTCCATAACCATGGAACGCTACATAATTAAAGCCATCTTTAAGGAGTTTTAAATCTTTTTTGCTAAATTTTTCTTCAATTCTATCGCCAATTAAATCATCAATCTTAATTAAAGGATGTGGAGTATTTGGGAAATCTTTTTTGTCAGGATAAAATCTACTTATATATTTTTCATTTATATAGAAATCCACATAATCAAGATTGGTTGCAACATAAATATAACCAAATATTGCTGCACAATAATCGCCAATATTTTGGTTTCCTAAAACTTCTAGGTATGGTTCTTTAGTGTTTTGAGCTTTAAAAATTGCGCTAGAAATTTTTGGATTTCTATACATATCATAAACGCCATGATGACAAATGTGATCACCAGATCCAAAGTCCTTATGAGTATTATAATCAAACGCACACCAACCAAAGAAACCACACATATTTTGATATTTATAGCAATCATCAACTATACGAGCATATCTTAAAGCAGTTGAAACTCTATATGCTTCATGGTCATAGTTCTTGGTAGGTTTTGTGTGGCCCATGCATTCAGTAACAATATAAGGTTTTCCATCTTTATGAATGGTTTTTGGGTCATCAAATCCATGGATCTCATCTCCGCAAGAGAAATCGTTATATGAATAGAAATCTTCCAAGCATTCACTATTTTTGAAGTTTCTAACGCCTGTTGTTTGCTTATATGGATCAAGTTCATGAATAATTTCATTTGCTTTTGAATATAATTCATGATCATCTGGTGATTCATCAATACGAACACCATAAGCAATAATAGAAGTGAAATTTCTATCTTTTAAAGCCATTCTTTTGATGAAATCCCAGAAATTTTCACGCCATTCTTTCTCTTGACCAATATGTTGCCAACCAGGAACTTCATCAAAAACAAGTAAACCAATTTCGTCGCATTTAGCTAAGAAATGGTCGCTTGGTGGATAGTGAGAACAACGAACTGCGTTAACCCCAATTTCGTTTTTAAGAATTAAAGCATCATCTTCTTGAGCTCCTTTTGGCATAGCATAGCCAACATAAGGATAGGCTTGATGTCTATTGAGGCCAATAATTTTTATTTTCTTATTATTTAAATAGAAACCATCAGTTTTAAAGATTGCATCTCTAAAACCAAAGCGAACAACGACTTCATCTTTAGAATCGCCATCTTCTAAGATCGTTTTTAAAATATATAAGTTTGGTTCATCAATATCCCATACGTGAACGTTATCGATTTTTATAGTGTCATCTGTGAAACTTTTAACTAATTCATCTTTAAAATAAAGTTCATACTTGCATTTTGTAGAGTTTGAGGCGGTTTCTGATAGTGTTTTTTGAATTTTTATAGTTCCATCCATGAAACCATGAACAAAAACATCTTTAATATAAACTTTTGGTTTTTTAATTAAAAATACATCTCTATAAATGCCACCATAAGTAAGATAATCAACAACAAATCCGAATGGTGGAATTAATTTATCTTCTTTAGAATCAACAACAACAACTAATTCATTTTTACCTTTTTTAATAAATTTTGTTACATCAACTTCAAAAGGAAGGTATGTGCTTATAAAATCTCCTAAAAATTCACCATTAAAGTAGATTTTGCATTTAACCATTACCCCATCAAACTTTAAGAAATAATTATTATCTTTTATGTCTTCTTTAATTTCGATGTCTTTAAAATAAGTTGATACAAATTGATAATCGTATTCTGTGAAATATGAATATGGAGTCTCTTTTACTGTATGTGGTAAAGAAACAGTAACTAAATTTGTTGGTCGACTTTTAAGATAACTTTCTTCAAAATTATTGATAAAAAGCCAATTATTATTAATTTTTTCTATCATAAAATGTTTTAAAACCTCACTTACTTATTATAAAATTAAGCAAGGAGATTTTGAAATGATTTTATTTAAGAATAGTGTTTTCTATTTAGAAACCGAATTAACTAGTTATATTTTAAGAGTGGATGAAACTAAACATATTGTTTTAGAACATTATGGAGAAAAAGTGAGTAACGAAATAGATCCATTACCTCTATTTAATAAGTGGAGTTATGGGTTTGGCTCACAAGTGATTTATGATAAAGATATTAATCCTCAAAAATGTTTAGATTTATCAACTTTAGAATTATCAACTACTGGTAAAGGAGATTTTAACGATTCTTCATTAATTTTAAGAAATAAAAATGGATATATATTTGATTTTTTATATGAAAAACACGAAATTAAAAAAGAAATTTCAAAACTTAAAAATTTACCAACTCCTCATGATGGTGATGAAGAATTAATTATTACTCTTAAAGATTCTTTTTCAGGAATAGTTGTTGATTTACATTACATTGTTTTTGAAAAATCGAATGTTATTGCTAAAAATATTGTTATTAAAAATCAAAGCAAAAATGAAGTCACTATTTTAAAAGCAATGTCTTCATTAGTTACTATAAATAACGATGATTATGAATTGATCTCTCTTTATGGAATTTGGAGTAGTGAATGCAATAAAGAAGTTACTCCAATTAAACATGGACAATTAATTATTGATAGCAAAACTGGTGCAAGTAGTCATAGACACAACCCATTCTTTATGATTAAGAATAAAGAAGCAACCTTAACCAATGGTGATGTATATGCTTTTAACTTAATTTATAGCGGAAATCACTACGAATCAATTGAAGAAAATCATGCAAAACAAATTAGAATTATGAATGGAATTTCACCATTTTGTTTTGAATATAAATTAGAAAAAGATAGCGATTTTGAGACTCCTTTTTCAGTTATGACTTATTCAAGTGAAGGTATAAATAAAGCTTCACAAAATATGCATAATTTTATAAATAACCACGTTATTCGTGGTCCATGGGCAAACAAAGAAAGACCAATTTTGATTAATAATTGGGAAGCAACTGGCGCCAAATTCACCGAAGGAAAAGTATTAAAACTTGCAAAAACCGCAAAAGAATGTGGAATTGAACTTTATGTTTTAGATGATGGATGGTTTAAGGGCAGATTAAGCGATACTGCAGGTCTTGGAGATTATGAAGTTGACAAGAAAAAACTTCCTCATTCAATTGATGGGCTTGCTAAAAAGATTAATAAACTTGGAATGAAGTTTGGATTATGGTTTGAACCTGAAATGATTAATGAAGATAGTGATTTATATAGAGCCCATCCAGAATATGCAATTAAACATCCTGGATCAAAAGCTTGTGAATCTAGACATCAATTCTGTTTAGACTTAACTAAAAAAGAAGTTCAAGATTACATTATTGAAAATGTTAACAAAGTTTTAGATTCGGCAAATATAAGTTATGTTAAATGGGATTATAATCGACCAATAAGCGATTTTTATTTAGATGATAATAAATCTGGCCAATTCTTCTATGATTATATGGTTGGACTTTATAGAATCATGGATGAAATAACTTCGAAGCATCCTAACATTTTATTTGAAGGATGTAGTGGAGGCGGAAATAGATTTGATCTAGGCATTTTAAGTTATTTCCAACAAAATTGGGCAAGTGATGATACTGATGCTTATGAAAGAAACTTTATTCAAAGTGGAACTTATTTAGGGTATCCTCTTTCAACAGTAGGTGCACATGTTAGCGCTGTACCAAGTCATAGTGTTTTAAGGGTTACACCAATCGAAACAAGATTTAATGTTGCATCGTTTGGTTGTTTAGGATACGAACTAGATTTAAATCATTTAACACCTCTAGAAATTAAATATATTAAAGAACAAGTTACATTCTATAAAAAACATAGAAAATTACTTCAATATGGGACTTTCTATCAATTTTCATTTATGGAAGATAAAAATCATTCAGAATGGATGGTTTTAAGTGAAGACAAAAAAGAAGCCATAATTGGATACTTTAATGGTCTTCAAAGAATTACGAGTAGTGTAACTAAATTAATCGGCAAAGATTTTATTGAAGATGCTCTTTATGAAGTTAAAGTAAGAAAGCAAAATCATAACATCAAAGAATTTGGTGGTTTAATTAATATGGTTTTGCCAGTAAGACTTAATGAAAATGGCGCAATTATAAATGCAGTTAGTAAACATAAAGATATGCCTGGAGAAAGTGAAGAATATATTGTTGATGGGAAAATGTTAAATTCAGGTAGTGTAAAATTAAAGCAAGAGTGGACTGGAACTGGATTTGATGATTCGGTTAGATTACTTGGTGATTTTGGTAGTCGCTTATATTGCGTAAATATTAAAGAAAAATAGTTTGTAATTTTGTATAATGAATGAGTTAGAGGTTTGAGAATGGAAAACGAGAAAACGATAGCTTTGTTAATTGATGGGGATAATATTTCGTACAAATATCTTCCTACAATATTAGGCGAATTAAATAAGCAAGGAAGAATTGTTATTAAAAGAGTATATGGAGATTTTTCTAGTAAGATTTTAAATCCATGGAGAAATTGTGCGTTAAAGTATTCCTTAACTTGCATTCATAACTATGCGTTTACCACTAATAAATCCTCAACTGATAGTAGTTTAATTATTGATTGTATGGATCTTCTCTATAGAGACAACATTGATATTTATTGCATCTGTTCAAGTGATTCTGATTTTATTCGTTTAATTCAAAGACTTAAAGAATCAAATAAACAAGTTTTAGGAATGGGTGAAAGCAAAACTGTTGAAGCTTTTAAAGCGGCTGTTGATAGATTTTATCCGCTTGGCGCTATTAAAGATTATTCGAAGAGTTCAAGTAACAAAGTTTCAAAAGCAATTAATGATATTTTGAAACATAAAGATGAAATTGATGAAGTTGATTTGGACGGAACAAACATTGAAGATGTTTATAAAGTTTTAGTAGTTTATGTTAGTGAATTAACCGAAAAAGAAGATATGGTTCACCTTTCAAATCTTTCAAGTTATCTTTATAAACAACATCCTGAATTTGATGTTCGTAGTTATAAATTTTCTAAACCATTAGATATCATTAAAAAATATCAGGATACATTTGATATTATTTCAGTTCCTAGTGAGTCTGATCCAAGTAAAGTAAGTATTTATATTAAATTAAAAGGTAATAAATGATGAGCAATTTAGTGATTAATATATTGAACGAATGTATTGAAAATCCAAGTAATGCATTATGGCCTGATAATGGAGTACCATGGAAGGCTTGGGATTGGCACGTTATAAGTCTTTGCGTTCCAGGATTTATTCTTTGTGTTGTCTTTTTCTATCTTGGCATTAAATTTAGATATAATCGAAAAGCTTCGAATGTAACATTATTTTTAACTGGTCTATTTTTAGCTTTATTCGAACTTTATAAACAAATTTCTTATAACAGAATATTAGGTTTTAATTTTATAAATGGTTATAATTTTGGTGTTTTTCCATGGCAAATCTGTTCGATTCCAATGTTTGTTGCGTTATTTATGCCACTCGTTAAAAAGCAAAGTCATAGAGATGTTTTAATTGCTTTTATGGGTGTTTATGCAATGCTTGGAGGGTTTGCTGCATTATTTATTAATCAACAAGGTTTATTTTCATGGCACGATATAGGAATTTATATTCATACAATTACTTGGCATTTAGTTTTAATGATGTTAGGTTGTTTCTCAATTGCTAACCTTCAAATAGGGAAAGGAAGATATACAAGAAATTTAAAAGTAGTTGGTATTACTTATGCAATGCTTGTCTTCTTTAGTTTTATTGCTCAAGGCATTAATTTCTTTGTTCCTTTATATTATGGAGTTGACAGTTGTGAAGCAGCAAATACTAATATGTGGTATATATCAATGTGGTATCCAACTAATGTTATGATTTTAAAAGATATTCAAGCTATATCTCCAGGAATTAATGGTTATGGTTGGATTCTTGCATATGTTTTATATATGATTGGTCTTTTCCTTGGTGATTTATTAGTAATTTCTATTTATTTTGGAATTTACAAGTTATCAAGTTATATTTTGTTCAAGAGAAAAGCCAGAAGATTAGAGATGAATCGTTAGGAGGAGTTATGAAAGATAATATTTTACAAGGCGTAAATGTTGTTGCTTATGAAAAAGATGGTAAAAAATATGGTATGAGTTGTGCTTGGGCAACTCATGTTGATTATGATGTAATTTTGTTCTTAATTGGATCTCAAAGCGATACTGGCAATAACTTAAAAATAGGTGATAGAGTGGGCGTTAGTGCATTAGCGAAAGGGCAAGAAGATATTGCAATTCACTTTGGAGAAAAACATTCAAAATCATTTAATAAATTTGAAAAATATGAATTAATAAATGATGAAGGTGCATATTTGGTCCCTAATAGTCATACAAGAATGGTGTGTGAAGTTATTAATATACTTCATCCAACAACTTCTCCAGAAGATAATATGATTGAAGTTAAAATTTTGAAAAGTGATGGGGATGATAGCTTAGAATTCTTAAGCATGGCAGACATGCATAAATTAGAAAAGTAAATGGTGAAATTAAAAAAGTCACCATTTTTATTTGCTATAAAGTGCACGAATGATTTTCAATAGAATTGTTCGATTTAAAATCATGAATGCCTATATTTTTCTCATAGTTGAAACGATTGAAGAAAATTTAAGTTATTTTTATAAATATTTTTTGTGTTTTTAAATCACAAATGATTTTTATTCGACTGAATCTACATTTTTTAAATTTTTGCAAAAACAAAAATTATTTAGCACTCTCTATTGACAAGTGCTAAAAATGGTATATTATATTAGTTGATTGGAGGATAAAAATTATGAATGAACAAGGTTATGAAGATTATTCAAAAGATACTGATGTACTAAAGAAATTTGGTAGAAATATTACTGAAGAAGTAAAGAAGAACAAAATTGATCCTGTAATCGGAAGAGATGAAGAAATTAGAAATGTTGTTACTGTTCTTGCAAGAAAGACTAAGAATAATGTAATTTTGCTTGGTGAACCAGGTGTTGGTAAAACCGCAATCATTGAAGGCTTAGCTCAAAGAATTGCAAGTAACGATGTTCCTTTAACTTTAAAAGATAAAGAAATTTTTGAACTTGATATGGGTGCCTTAATTGCTGGTGCAAAATATCAAGGAGAATTTGAAGATCGTTTAAAAGCTGTTTTAAACAGAATTAAAGAAAGTGAAGGGAAAATTATTCTCTTTATCGATGAAATCCATCTTATTGTTGGTGCAGGAAGAACTCAAGGTGCAATGGATGCATCAAATATGCTTAAACCAATGCTCGCAAGAGGAGAAATTATGTGTATTGGTGCGACAACTTTAAGTGAATATCAGCAATATATCGAAAAAGATAGAGCACTTGAAAGACGTTTCCAAACTGTTATGGTTCAAGAACCTTCTAAAGATGATACTTTATCAATTTTAAGAGGTTTAAAAGATAGATTTGAAAGCCATCATGGTGTAAAAATTACTGATAATGCTCTTGTTGCTGCAGTAAATTATAGTGTTAGATACGTTACAAATAGATTTTTGCCTGATAAAGCAATTGATTTAATTGATGAAGCATGTGCTGAAACGCGTGTTGAAATTGAATCGATGCCAAGCGAACTTGATGAAGTTAAAAGAAATATTCGTCAAAAAGAAATCGAAAAATTCTCGCTTCAAAATGAATCAGATGAGCAATCTAAACTTAGACTTAATAAACTTGAAGATGAATTAGATAAATTACACGATGAGGATAATAAACTCACTAATAAATGGGAACAAGAAAAGAAAGATATTTTAAGAAGTAAAGAACTTAAAAAAGAACTTGAAGATAAAAAATTCGAACTTAATAGCGCTTATAACGAAGGTGATTATAAGAAGAGTAGTGAACTTCAATATAAGGAAATTCCTGCTATTGAAAAAGAGATTAATGATATTGAATCTCAAAAGAATAGAGATGGAACTAAACGTATGTTAAGTGATGTTGTTACAGAAGAAAATATCGCATCTATCGTTAGTAAAATGACTAACATCCCAGTTAGTAGAATTATTAAAGGTGATAAAGAAAAAGTTTTAGGATTAAGTGAAACTTTAAAGAAGAGAGTTATTGGGCAAGATGAAGCTATTAAACTTGTAAGTGATGCAATTATTAGACAAAGAGCAGGTATTAAAGATCAAAATCGTCCAATTGGTAGTTTCTTATTTTTAGGACCAACTGGTGTTGGTAAAACTGAAATTGCAAAAGCTCTTGCTCAAGCATTATTCGATGATGAACACAAGATTATCAGACTTGATATGTCTGAATATATGGAAAAATATAGCGTTTCACGTTTAATTGGTGCTGCTCCAGGATATGTTGGCTATGAAGAAGGTGGTCAACTTACTGAACCTGTAAGACATAATCCATATTCTATTGTCTTATTTGATGAAATTGAAAAAGCTGATCCAGAAGTATTCAATATTCTTCTTCAAATAATGGATGATGGAAGACTTACCGATAGTCAAGGAAGATTAGTTGACTTTAAGAATACTATCATCATTATGACTAGTAACTTAGGAAGTGAAGAAATTCTTGAAGGACATAAAGATTTAGTTGAAGCAATTTTGCATAAGACATTTAAACCTGAATTCCTTAATAGAATCGATGAAATCGTTACATTTAATTCTTTAACAAAAGATGTTCAAGAAAAGATTGTTGATAAGATGTTAAATGATCTTAAATTAAGACTTGCTGAAGAATACTACAGTGTTAAATTCACTCCTGAAATTAAAAAATATATTTTAGATAGTAGTTATACACCTCAATATGGCGCAAGACCAATTAAGAGATTTATTCAACATGAAGTCGAAACTATCTTAGCTAAAAAGATTGTTGATGAAGAAATTAAACCAAATAAATCTTACATTGTAGACTATAAAAACAATGAAGTTGTCGTAAGTCTTGAATAAATTAAAACCTCGCAAAGTTAGTTAATTTGCGAGGTTTTTTCAATTTTCTTTATAAATTCATCTGCTTCTTCAACCCAAACTTGTAAGTCTTTATTAAAGAAATTTGGTTGGTCTTCGGTAACTGCTGTTTCATCAGCAAGTGCACTTCCATGAATTCCTTCTCTAAATACATGAAGTTCACAATATCTAGAATTTTTATCCATATTATATTTAAAAAGTAATGAATTAATCCAAGGCACTACTTGATCAGTGATGGTTGTCCAAATATAACTTGGAGGAGTAGTGGAATCAATTCTATTTTCAACGCTATATTTCTTTATATTCTTTATGGTATTTCTTTTATTTAAGAAATTATCTCTACTTCCTTCATGGGTGTATTTGCCAAAAGTAATGACTGGATAACAATAAATCGAACCTTTAATATGATTATTTACATCCTTAGAAGTTGATACAAGTCCTGAAAGATGACCTCCAGCACTGAAACCAATTGTATAAATACTTGTAAATAAATTTGATAAATATTTAACAGCGAATTTCGCTTCTTTAAGTGGTGTTGGGTTGTGATATGGAGCGACACTATAATTTAAAATTGCAGTGTTATATCCTAAGCTTATAAATTTATCCATGATTGGTCCGCTTTCTCTAGGTGAACAATGAGTATATCCACCTCCTGGAAAGATAAGAATTAATGGGACATTTTTCGAGTATGATTTATTGATAATTAGTTCTCCATGCATTGATGAATCAATGTTATGAAGATTAATTTTTTCAATTTTATTTTCCATTTCATAAGTCTTTTTATCAACGCTAATTAAGATTCCATCACGTTCAATCATTAATGGATCTTCATCTTTTAAAGTCATTCCTTTATAACCATGTTTTTTAACTTTTATAAAGAAAATTATAAAGAACACGACTGAAAAAAGTCCGATGATTCCATTAGAAATTCCCATTGATATACCAGCTGCTTCGCTTCCCATATTTGGGAACCAGTTTGGATTTTGAAGTATTAAAAGTACCGTAATTCTTGTAACAATTCTTAGTAAATTATTAACGGTTGCTAAGAATGTTTGTCCATATCCATATAAAATTCCTAAAACTACAGAATTTAATGCGAGAGCTGGAATTGAAATACAATCATATTGATAAATTGATTTAATTGCATTTAAGAATTCTTGAGAAGTATTTTCAGTTGAGAATAATGAAATAATTTGATCTTCAAAGAAGACTCTAGTAATTAAAAATCCTGCAGTAGCCCAAATGAAAATTAATACAATAGATCGAATAAAAATCTTGAATGTTCTTTTCATATTTTTGTTTCCAAGGTTTTGAGAAACAATAGAAGATTCACTATCTTCAAAAGCAGTTCCTGGATTTGTAACGCATCCACAAATATTATTCGAAATACCTAATGCACCTACTGTTAAAGATCCATATTCTAAGCAAAGTGCATTAACACTGACTTTACCTAAAGAAATGATGCATTTTCCCAAAAATAAAGGTAAGGAAATTTTTAAAACATATTTAACATATTGCCATCTTAAAGATAATTCTTTAAAAGTGATTCTAAATATATTTGATTTTCTAAACATTAAAACTGCTGCAATAATAGACATAGAAAGTTGTGATACAATGCTTGCTATTTCAACATAGATTAAACTATTAACTCTAAATCCATATATAAATAAGGAATTTAAAGCAAGTTTAACAATCATATTTATAATATTCATTACAAAAATAATTTTTGTATTACCTTTTGATTTTTCTAGAGCAATAGCAACATTATTAAAAACAATTAATATTTGCTCAATTAATTGAAGTTTGAAATACCCATCGCTAATAGCTATCAAATCTTCGGGGACTCTACATAGCTTCAAAATTAAGCTTGAAAATGGTATCAAAATTATAAACAAAGCATTAACAAGTAAGGACATTGTGAAGACTACATTACTATATTTTCTAGCTTCTTTTATATCGCCTGCTCCATATTTTCTAGAAACAATGATTGCGCCACCTCCTGCAATACCTAAACCAAGAGATGAGATTAATGTTTTTATTTGAGAAATAGTAGCAATTGCACTTACAGAACTATCACCAATTTGAGCAACCATTATTTGATCAATTAAGTTGAATAAAGAATTCATAAATTGGTACAAAAATAATGGCATTGTAATGTAAATTATTACTTTCCAAATGTTACCAGTTAAGATATTTCTTCTAATTTTTTCTTCTTTTGTAATAGTTGCTTCCATAACGATTAGTATTTTAATTATTGAGGCACAAAAATAAAGAGTTAAGTCGTAAAAAACGAGAAAAATATTTACATTGTGCATCTAGCACAATGAATATTTATTTAAAAATAAATATAATATTTACGATTTTAAGGAGAGAATTATGTCAACAATTAATATCGAAAATTTAAACAAGATTTATGACAACGGATTTCATGCTGTTCATGACTTCAATTTAAACATTAAAGATAAGGAATTCATTATTCTTGTTGGACCTTCTGGATGCGGAAAGTCAACAACATTACGTATGATTGCTGGTCTTGAAGATATTAGTGGTGGAAAGCTTTTTATTGATGGAAAATTATGCAATAAATTGTCACCACGTGATAGAGGTGTTTCAATGTGTTTCCAAAGTTACGCTCTTTATCCAACAATGTCTGTTTATGATAACTTAGCATTTGCTTTAAGAATTGCTGGTTATGATGAAGATGAAATTGAAAGAGAAGTTGATAAGACATCAAAAATGCTTGGTATTGAAAAATACCTTGGAAGAAAACCAAAAGCATTATCTGGCGGTCAACAACAACGTGTTGCTTTAGGTAGAGCATTAATTCAACATTCACGTGTTTTCTTAATGGATGAACCATTATCCAATCTTGATGCAATTCAAAGAGTTAATATGCGTAGTGAAATTAGAAGAATCCATAATGAAGTTGGATCAACTACAATTTATGTTACTCACGACCAAATTGAAGCTATGACTATGGCTGATAGAATTGTCGTTATGAAAGATGGATATGTACAACAAATTGGTACTCCAAAAGAATTGTACTTCTCCCCAAGAAATATGTTCGTTGCTGGATTTATTGGTGATCCTCAAATGAATTTCATTTATGGAAAAGTTGAAGGAACTGATTTTATTTCTGAAGATGGAATTAAAGTTTCTTTAAAAGGTTATGATGAATCAAGACTTCTTGCTGCAAGTAAATTAAATAAAGTCGTTTTAGGATTTAGACCTGAAGCATGTATGCTTGGAAAACAAGAAGAAAATGATCATAGCTTTAAGGGTAAAATGCTCGTTGAAGTTAGTGAAATGCTTGGAGATACTGTCAATATTTACGGCTATTTTGGAAAGAAAGAAATGGCGATTAAATGTACACCATTTGAAAAGTTTGAGGTTAATAAGGATTTAGGGTTTATGGTAGACTACAAAAACACAAATTTATTTAATGCAGAGACACAAGAAATTGTCTTTGGAAATTTATCAAAGAAGATTTGCCCAAAGAAAGAAGGCAAAATTAGAGTTATGCAATTTGGTGAAGGTAACTTCTTAAGAGCTTTCACTGATTGGATGATTCAAAAAATGAATGATAGTGGAAAATATGATGGACACGTCGTTGTTGTTCAACCACTTGAAGTAGGTAGAGTTGATGATCTTGCAAAACAAGATGGATTATATACACTTTATTTACAAGGTATGAAAGATGGAAAGAAAGTCAGAACACATCAAGTTATTGATGTTTTAGATGATTTCATTAATCCATATAGAGATTTCGATAAATACTTAAAATATGCTGAAAGTGAAGATTTAGAAATTGTTGTTTCTAATACTACAGAAGCTGGTATTTGTTTCGATAAGACTGATATTAATTTTGATAAAACTCCACATACTTTCCCAGGAAAAGTTGTTGCTTTATTAAAACGTAGATATGAACATTTCAAAGGTGATAAGACCAAAGGTTTAGGATTTGTTGCTTGTGAATTAATTGATAACAATGGTGATGAACTTAAAAAATGTGTTTTAGCACTTTGTAAAGAAGCAAAATTAGATCAAAAGTTTGTTGATTGGATTAATGAAGCATGTCACTTCACATCAACACTCGTTGATAGAATCGTTCCAGGGTATCCAAGAGATGATATTCAAAAAATTACTTCTGAACTCGGATATCAAGATAGTTCAATTGTCGTTGGTGAAATTTTCAACTTATGGTGCTTAAAGAAAGAACCATGGATTCAAGAGAAATTCCCAGTTGACCAAGTTGGTGGCGATGTTGATGCACGTTATGTTGATGATATTAAACCATATAAACAAAGAAAAGTTTCAATTTTAAATGGTTGCCATACTTGCATTGTTCCAGTTTCATATTTATATGGAATTGATACAGTTAAAGAATCAATTGAAAATGCTACAGTTGGAAAATTTGCTAAAGAATTTGTCTATGATGAAGTCATTCCAACAATTGATTTACCACATGATGATATGGTTAAGTTTGCTGATAGTGTCTTTGAAAGATATCAAAATCCATATGTCCATCACTTACTCATGTCAATTGCATTAAATTCAATTTCAAAATATAGAGAAAGAGATTTACCAACAGTTAAGAAATATATTAAACTCAATGGAAAATTACCAGAACATGCACTTTTCTCACTTGCTGCTTTAATTAAATTCTATGAAGGAAAACGTGGTGAAGAAACAATTGCTTTAAATGATAATCCAGAATACTTAGAATTCTTTAAAGAAGTCTATGCAAAAGGTTTAGGTTCAAAAGAATTAGTCCATGAAGTTTTATCAAATGTTTCACTTTGGGAAGAAGATTTAACAAAGATTGAAGGTCTTGAAGAATTAGTCCATCATGACTATGAACTCATTTGCAAAAAAGGAATGAAAGAAGCCTTAAAGAAATTTGAGGAATAGTTGTTAATAATATGAATAAAACAATTATTATTAATGAAAATGATAATGTTGCTGTTGCTTTAACTAATCTTAATAAGGGTGAAATTTATAACGATATAACACTTTTAGAAAACATTACTCAAGGGCATAAATTTGCCCTTGAGGATATTAAAAAAGGCGAAAACATCGTTAAATATGGTTATCCAATTGGTAGAGCTACAAGTGACATAAAAAAAGGCGAACACGTTCACGAACACAATGTTGAAACTAATTTAAGTGGGGAACTTGAATACAAGTTTAGTGGTGACTTTAGTGATCATTTTAAAATTAATTGCGACACTAAAGTTAAAGTATATAAAAGAAAATTTAATAAATATGGCATTAGAAATAACCTTTTAATTGTTCCAATGGTTGGATGCGTTAATTCAATGGCAGATTTAATTAAAGAAGAATTCTTAAAAGAAGTTGATGCTTCAAAAATTGATGATGTAATCGTTACAAAACATCCTTTTGGTTGTTCTCAACTTGGAGATGATTTTGTTAATACTGTTAAAACTTTGCAAGCAATAGTTAAACATCCTAATAATGGTGGTGTTTTAGTTTTTGCGTTAGGTTGCGAAAATAACCAACTTGATCAATTTAAATCTAGTTTAGGTGAATATGATTCTGATAGAGTAAAGTTTTTAAAGGCGCAAGACGTTGAAGACGAAGTCGAAGAAGGCGTTAAACTTTTAAAAGAACTTTATGAATTAATGATTAAAGATGAAAGAGTTGAAGAACCAATTTCTGTTATTAATATTGGACTTAAATGTGGTGGCAGCGATGGTTTTAGTGGCATCAGTGCTAATCCTTTAGTCGGTATGATGAGTGATTATATCGTTAAAGAAGGTGGAACAACTGTCTTAAGCGAAGTCCCAGAAATGTTTGGTGCTGAGCAAATCTTAATGGCCAGAAGCAAAAATGAAGAAGTCTTCAAAAAAATTGTTCATTTAATTAATGGATTTAAAGAATATTATGCAGCCCATAATCAAGTTTGTTATGAAAATCCAAGTCCAGGAAATAGAGCTGGAGGAATTACAACTTTAGAAGATAAATCCTTAGGTTGTGTTCAAAAAGCAGGAACAAGTCAAGTAAATGACGTTTTATATTTAGGCGATGAACTTAGAGAAAAAGGATTAAATTTACTTAATGGACCAGGCAATGATTTAATGGCTTGCACAAATCTTGCATGTATTGGTTGCCATTTAATTTTATTTACAACAGGTAGAGGAACACCATTTGGAACATTCGTTCCTACCGTCAAGATCGCAACAAATTCATCTATGGCTAATAAAAAGCACGGATGGATTGACTTCAATGCTGGTCAAATTGTTGATGGAATTAATAAAGAAGAAGTCTTTAATAATTTCAAGAATTTAATTGTTAGTGTCATTAATGGTGAGACAAAAACCAAGAATGAAGTTAATAAGTTTGAAGAAATTTCTATATTTAAAGATGGAGTAACTTTATAGTTATGAAAATTGGTATAAGATTACATGATCTTGCAAAAGAGTCATATAAAACCATATTTGAAAAATGTAAGGCTGCAGGCTTTGATTATATTCAATTAGTCTTTAAAAAAGCATTGCTTGATGACGATAACAATGTAATGTTGTTTTCAAAAGAAAATGCTTTAAAAGTTAAACCATATTTAGAGAATAGTGGTTTAAAAGTTTCAATGCTTGGAGCTTACTTTAATCCTGTTCATTCTAATAAAGAATTAGTTAAAATTAATATTGCCTATTTTAAAGAACATTTAAAGTATGCTTCATTACTTGATACTAAATATGTTGGTAGCGAAACCGGAAGTTATAATGATGATAAATGGACATATAATCCAAAAAACCAGACTGAAGAAGGCTATCAAGAAAGTATCGCAGTATTTAAAGATTTAGTTAAAACTGCCGAAGAATGTGGATCAATTGTTTTAATGGAACCAGCATATGGTCATGTCATGTATGACGTTAAAACACTCAAGAGAGCATTTGATGAGATCCATTCGGATAATTTAAAGGTTACAATAGATATCTATAATCTTTTATATATAGGTAACTATAAAAATTATAAAGAGATTTTTCATGAAGCTTTAACTACATTTAATAAAGATATTAAAGTAATCCATTTAAAAGATTTTAATGTTGTTGATGATTCTTTAAAACAATGTGGTTTAGGCAAAGGAATTATTGATTTTGATTATATTATAAATGAAGTAATCAAATATTGTCCTGAAGCAGTCTTGACTTTTGAGGGTGTGGTCGGAGAAGATATTCCTACTTCCTTAAAACTTATTAAAAAAATTATTTCATCTTTTAAATTAAAGCAATAATGGTGGTAATTCCACCTTTTATTTAGCAAGTATTTTTTATTACCCATATTAAATTATATTATGTTATAATTATTGTGGGTGATAAATTATGCTAAACTTATACGAAATATTAAAAGAATGCCAATCTTACTCTGATGAATGTGAATGGTTTGAGTTTAAATCAAATTATGTTTCTAATGATGATATAGGAAAATATATTTCAGCATTATCGAATAGTGCTGCGATGCTTGGAAAACCATATTCTTTTGTGTTTTTTGGAATAAATGATGAAACTCATCTTATAGAGGGGACAAAATTTAATCAAAATAAAAATGTAAATGGCAACGAATCTTTGATTCATTATATTGCAAGACAATTAAATCCTAGCGTTGCTTTTTATTTCAAAGAAATGACTGTTAATGATAAAAGAATTTTAGCGCTCGTTATACCTGCAGCAAAAGTTATTCCAACCTCTTATGCAAGAGTTCGGTATCTAAGGATTGGCTCGAGCAAAGAGGATTTAGTTAAATTTCCAGAAAGAGAGAGTCAACTATTCACTATATTAACATTTGGTATTCCAAGTGTACTGAATATTGAATCGAAAAGACAAGATTTGTCTTTTAAACAATTATTTGGTTATTATGGAATGAAAGGCCTTGAATTAAACAAGGGTAATTTTGAAACTAATCTTGAATTAAGAACTAAAGATGGCAAATATAATTTACTTGCTCAATTATTATCTGATAATTCGATGATGCCTATAAGAGTAGCTATTTTTACAGGCAAAACTAAAGCTACCAAATTATATGCCGTAAGAGAATTTGGATATCAATGCTTACTTTATTCTCTTGATGAAGTTTTGAGATACGCTGATGTTATAAATGTTTTTCAAGCAGATGAATCAGAACGAATTGTAGAGAGAAAAGAAGTTAGACTTTTTAATATGGAAGCCTTTAGGGAAGGCGTTATTAATGCTTTTTTGCATAATAAGTGGGTAACCATGAACGAACCAATGATAACAGTGTTTTCTGATCGTATTGAAATATTATCAAGAGGTTCATTTGCACCGCTTCAAACTAGAAATGGTTTTTTTAAAGGCCATTCAATACCCGTTAATCCAAAATTGTCTGAGATTTTCTTGCAATTGCATATTAGTGAAAAAACGGGAAGAGGTGTACCTAAGATTACTTCAATCTATGGTGAAAATGCATTTTCTTTCGAAGATAACGACATTATTTTAACTATACCATTTAATTTTATCAACAATGTGGGTGATAAAGTGGGTGATAAAGTGGGTGATAAAGTGGGTGATAAAGTGGGTGATAAATCATTAAATACAACACAAATAAAAGTTCTTGCTGAAATAAGAAATAACCCAAATATTACAAAACCTGAACTTTGTTTTGCATGTAATTTAAAAAAGACATCTATTGATAATTCGTTAAAAGAATTAAAAAAGAAGGAATATATTGTTAGGGTTGGTTCAAATAAGACGGGTTATTGGAAAGTTATAAACTAAAAACCTTACAAAATTTTGAGTTTTCAATTGGTAAAATTAATATTTAGGAATATTCCAAAACTGATAAATAAACACAATTATTAGATATGTTTAAATTACTATATTTCTAGTTGACAAAAAATAGTGAAAAAATTGATGGATTTTAACAAATTCTAAAAAAATCATTATCAAAAAAGTCCGAATTGAACGGACTTTTTTGGTTTATATAAAAAAATTTCGTGTTGTATACAACAAACATTTGACACTTATATTTGATTAAATTAAAATTATTGTATGTAAGGGCTTTCACATGAGTTTAAAAAAATATAAGTTTATAGATCTATGTGCATTTACAATAATTGCCATAATATTTGAAGCTTTAAATCATTTTGCTACTACAAATATTTTGACCTATAAATTAATATTCCTCTCTTATTCAGTTGTTCTATCTCTAATATGTATATATAGAATAGGAATAGCTGGAATAGTAGTAGCCATAGCGGGAGCGATTACAGCTTGTATTGTGGGTGAGTCGTCAGTACTATCGCAATACGTGGCCTATATAGGTGGAGCAATATCAATTATTATTCCTGTAATTATATTTCAATACGTTATAGGTCGGAAAACTTTAAAGAAGAATTATGTATTTATACCTTATTTATTAATAAGTTATGCATTCGTCATTCTTACTAGATGTTTGATTCTTGGTTTATTCAATATTTCAACATTTGCTGAAACATTCATCAATAACCTAAGAGTTGAAGCTGTTCTTGAAAGTATGAGTATAGTAATTTCAATAATTATTGTATTCGTAGCAAATAGGAAGAATGGTCAAATCTTAGTTGAAAGTGTTGAATATATTAGATATGTTCAAGATCGAGCAAAACTAGGGCATTTAAAGGAATATCAAGAATCTCCAAAATTCAATAGTGATAAACCATTCACTGAATATGGAGAAATTGATAACTCAAACCTCCTAGATGGAGGAGAACTTACAGTTCGAGATCTTCAAGAACTGGATGATTTATATAAATCTCACGAAGGCGATAAAAGTGAGAATAATATAAAAGATAATAAGGAAGCACATTTATGAAAGAAAACACTGTAGCATTTGAAAGAGAACAGGTCCAACAGTACTATGAGAAACATCATTGGAAATTTGTTGGCAAAAGAATCTTAAAAGATTGGCGTTTATACGTAATGCTTTTACCACTCGTATTCGTATTTATCTTCTGGAGATATTTACCAATGTA
>CAVFXI010000036.1:0-8088 GCA_963626345.1 Gemmiger formicilis
TAAGGCGATTCGAACGCCTGACCCACAGCTTAGAAGGCTGTTGCTCTATCCAGCTGAGCTATAGGACCAGCGCAATTAATATAACATAATAAAATTGACAATTCAATACATAAACGCGTTGTTTAAATTGGTTATTAGTGATATATTTTTAAAGTAATAGAACCATTATTTTTTTGTGGCAAATATTACAATAATCTTTGTTTAGGAGGAGTCCTATGATTGATCGTTATAATGTTAAAGAAATATCTGATTATTTTTCGCTAGAAAGTCGTTATAACAATTTTTTAGCTGTTGAACTTTCTGTTTTAAAAGCATATACAAGGCTTGGTATTGTTCCTGAAAAGGATTACTTAAAAATTAAAGAGACAGCAAAAGTTGATGTTGGTAGAATTAATTACTTAGAAGCTGAAACCAAGCATGATGTTATAGCTTTTACTAGATCCTTAAGTGAGGAATTAGGAAGCGAAAAGAAATGGATTCATTATAATCTAACTTCAACTGATGTTGTTGATACAGCTTTATCTTTAAGTATCAAACATGCTAATGATTATATTTCTAGATTGCTTGATGATTTTAAGAAAACATTAATTAAAAAAGCGATTCAATATAAATTTACACCAATTATTGGAAGAACTCATGGAATTCATGGAGAGGTCACATCTTTTGGTCTTAAGTGGTGTTTATATATTGATGAATTAAATAGAGATATTGAGAGATTTAATAATGAACGAAAAAATGTCGAGGTTGCAAAAATTAGCGGAACTGTCGGTAATTTTTCAAACGTGCCTTATGAGCTTGAAGAACTTGTCGCTGAAGATCTTGAATTATCAAGACCAAATATTGCCACACAAGTTTTATCAAGAGATAGAATTGCAGGATATGTTGCTTCACTTGTTTTAATTGCTTCATTGTTTGAAAAAATTGCAACTGAAATTCGATTATTATCCCAAACAGAAATTAATGAAGTTAATGAATATTTTGATAAAAATCAAAAAGGAAGTAGTGCAATGCCACATAAGAGAAATCCTGTTGGATGCGAGAACATTTGTGGTCTTTCAAGAATGGTTGAAAATTCTTTTAATATCGCAATTATGAATAATAATTTGTGGCATGAAAGAGATATTTCTCATTCTTCTAACGAAAGAATGTATCTTCCTGATGCTATGGATTTAGTTGCATATATGGCTAAAAGACTCAATAACATAGTATCTAATTTAATAATTCATGAGGATCGTATGCTTGAAAACATTAATTCAACTTATGGGGTTATATATAGTGGAAGAGTCATGAATTATATAATTGATAATGCTAGAATTTCTCGTGAAGAAATTTATGACCATATTCAAAAATTAGCATTTAAAGCAATGGATGAGAAAATTAACTTAAAAGATTTAATGCTTAATGATGAATTTATTTTATCAATGATAAACAAAGATGAAATTGAAGAATTATTTGATTATAAGTATGTATTTAAAAACATCGAAAAAATATATAAGAAAGTAGGTATTTAATATGAATTGTATTTTAGTTATTGGCTCCCAATGGGGGGATGAAGGAAAAGGGAAAGTATCTAATTATTTTTCAAGCAAGGCTGATATTGTAGTTAGATATCAAGGAGGAAATAACGCAGGACATAGCGTTAAATTTAATGGAACAACTTATCATTTACAAACTATTCCAAGCGGAATTTTTAATAAAAATACTTTAAATGTTTTAGGAAATGGAATGGTTGTAAATCCACTTGCTTTATATAATGAAATTAAAGGTTTACAAGAAGCTGGATACGATTGTAAAAATTTAGTTATATCAAGTAGAGCGCATTTAGATCTTGAATATCATCTTGCTCTTGATGGTTTAAAAGAAGCTTATTTAAAAGATAAGAAAATTGGAACTACTAAAAAAGGAATTGGTCCTTGTTATACTGATAAAATTTCACGTGATGGTTTAAGAATGTGCGATTTTATTCGTGATGATTTTAAAGAACTTTATAAGGAACATTTAATTGAAAAGAATAAAGAAATTACAAGCTATGGTGGTGAAGCAATTAATGTTGATGAATCAATTGAAAAATATGAAAAAATTAAAGATGTAATTAAACCACTTGTTAAAGATACTGTAACAATTCTTGCAAAAGCCAAGGAAGAAAATAAAAAAGTATTATTTGAAGGCGCACAAGGAACAATGTTAGATGTTGATTTTGGAACATATCCTTATGTTACTTCGTCAAATACCACAAGTGGTGGAGCAATCTCTGGAAGTGGAATTGGCTATGGCTATATTGATGGTATAGTTGCAATTGTTAAGGCCTATACAACTAGAGTTGGCGAAGGACCATTTGTAACTGAACAAGATAACGAAATTGGTGATTTGATTCGTGAAAAAGGTCATGAATATGGTGTAGTAACTCATAGACCAAGAAGAGTTGGTTGGTTGGACTTAGTTCAACTTCGATATTCTAAAAATGTGAATGGGTTCAAATATATTTCACTCATGCTCCTTGATATTTTGGGCAATTTAAAAGAAATTAAGGTTTGTACCGACTATGAACTTGATGGAAAAATTATTGATTATTATCCTGCAGATCTTGATGAACTTAAACGTTGTAAACCAATCTATAAAACATTCAAATCTTGGGATGAAGATATCTCAAAATGTAAGAGTTTTGATGAACTTCCAAGTGCTGCAAAAGAATATATATCATTCATTGAAAATTTCTTAAAAGTTAAAGCAATTTTAGTGAGTGTTGGACCTGATAAAAATGAAACAATAATTAGAGAAGAAATTTTCTAAGAAAAAGTTTGTTAAAATATTATTAAAATTTCATCAAAAAATGCGTTAAAAAAAGTTAAAGTTTAATCGATAGTGCCGATTAAATCCCCACTTTTGAAAATACGCATTTTTTTGTCGAAATTTTTTATTGATTTTATGTCATTTTAAGAATATATTTTTCCTATATTTGCGGTACCTGTTTTAGGGCCAAGAATAGCTTTATTTGGAGGGTTAAAAAAATGGCCGATAATTCTTATATTATTGATCTTAGACATGTCTCTAAGATATTCGATGGTGTAACAGTTGTTGATGATTTTAACTTTTATGTTAATAAGGGCGAATTCGTTACTCTTTTAGGACCTAGTGGTTGTGGTAAATCTACAACATTGCGTATGATTGCAGGGTTTGAATTCCCAACATCTGGTGAAGTATTCTTGAAGGGAAGAGAAATTACTCGTATGCCGCCTAATAAAAGATCTATTAATATGGTTTTTCAAAGGTACGCTTTATTTCCACATTTAGATGTTTACGATAATGTTGCTTTTGGTTTGCGTTTAAAGAAGGTTCCAATCAAATTAAAAGATGAAAAAGGGAATCCTGTATTAAAAATAAATAAGCAAAAAATTAAAAGTTTAAGAGAAGATTATCATGAAGTTAAAAGAACAAAAGAAATGCCTGAAGATGAAAAGAAGGCGAAATTAGAGGAAATTTTAGGAAATATTGAACTTGCTAAAAAGACTCCTGAACAAGCATATAAATATCGTAAATTAACCGATAAAGAAATTGATAATCGTGTTGCAAAAGCTTTAAAAATAGTTGATCTTGATTCGCTCGAAGATAGAGACATTTCAACTTTATCTGGTGGGCAA
This sequence comes from Gemmiger formicilis, assembly GCA_963626345.1. GTDB lineage: Bacteria > Bacillota_I > Bacilli_A > RFN20 > CAG-826 > Onthovivens. The sequence goes on from CAVFXI010000036.1 coordinate 3,639, forward strand.
CAACAAAGAGTTGCAATTGCTCGTGCTATTGTTATGGAACCTGAAATTCTTCTTTTAGATGAACCTTTAGGCGCTCTTGATTTAAAAATGCGAAAAGATATGCAACTTGAATTAAAAGAAATGCACCAAAAACTTGGCATTACCTTTATATATGTCACTCACGATCAAGAAGAAGCTTTAACTATGAGCGATACTATTGTTGTTATGAAAGATGGAAAGATTCAACAAATTGGTACTCCAATGAAAATCTATAATGAACCAAAAAATGCTTTCGTTGCCGACTTTATAGGTGAATCTAACATTTATAACGCAACAATGATTGGTAAAAAAATGGTTAGATTTTTAGGTCATGATTTTAAATGCTTAGATGATTATCCATTAAATGAAAAAGTTGATGTTGTTGTACGTCCAGAAGATGTTGAAATTATGAAACCTACAAAAGCTCAACTTTGTGGAAAAATTGTTACTAAAGTATTTAAGGGAATGAACTACCAATACACAATGATGATTGGTAAAAACGAATTACTCGTTAAATCAATTTTCGATTATCCATTAAATGAAGAAGTTGGATTAAAAATATATCCAGATGGAATTCATATTATGAAAAAGGATTTCGTTACTAATATTTATACAGATGCATATATTAATGATAAAAATCAAGTTTGCATTGATGAACAACCATTTGGTTGTGATGTTACTCAATTAATTAAAGATAGTAAATTAGATGAAGATGGATATTTAGTAGTTAACAAAACTAAAAAGAAATACGATCTTAAGAATGCTGATGTTGTTGCAGAAATTGATATCGATAAGATTGAAATTATTGATGATATTGATAGCGATTTATGTCAATGTGTTGGCGAAATTGTAGATCTTGTTTATATTGGCGATCACTATCGTTTAATTGTTAGAACTGATGATGAAGAAGACTTTGTTTTAAATACTCCTTATACATATAATGCTCACGATAGAGTTGGTATTCATGTAAAACCTGGAGACATTCGTTTACGTCTTAAAAAAGAGGTAACTGAATATGAAATTTAGATTTCAAAGAAAATATCTTTGTATTCCTTATGTTCTCTTTCTTGTATTATTTGTCATTTTACCAATCTTAATGATTGTCTATTATGCATTTACTGATGCGAGTGGAAACTTTACTTTTGAAGCATTTATCTCGTTTTTTTCATCCGTGAACAAGTTAAATGTTTTAATTAATTCATTGATGTTTTCAATTTTAAACACATTAATTTGCCTTTTAATCGGATATCCTTTAGCTTATTTATTAAGCAATAAAAAATATAACAAAAATGCAGTTTTAGTTATGCTATTTGTAACTCCTATGTGGATTAACTTTGTTTTAAGAACATGGGCTACAAGAGATGTTTTAAATTGGCTTGGGATTGGTGGCGGAACCCATCCATATGTTGCAACTATGATTGGTTTAGTTTATAACTACCTTCCATTCGTTGTTTTGCCACTTTATACAACAATGTTAAAACTTGATAAATCGCAAGTTGAAGCTGCAATCGATTTAGGTTGCAACAGAGTAGAAGTTTTTACAAAGTCTATTTTCCCACAATCAATTCCTGGTATTGTTAGTGCGTCTATGATGGTTTTTATGCCAACAATGTCTAGTTATGTTATTAGTGATGTTTTAAGCGAAGGGAAAATTACCTTATTCGGTAACTCAATTTATTTATCTTTTGCAAATTCACAATGGTCACAAGGAAGTTTCATGGCAATGCTTATGCTTGTCATTATTGGAATTTCTATGTTGCTTACTCGTAATTTCACTGAAAAAGATGAAGGGAGGGCTTCAAAATGGTAAGAAAAATTTTAGCAAGAACTTATATTTTTCTCGTTTTAATTTTGATGTATGTACCAATTCTTGTTTTGATTGCCTATTCTTTTTCAACATCTCAACAAATTGGTCAACCTTTAGGCACTTTTACCTTTAAATTATATGGAGATTTATTTAAAAACAAAGATATTATGGTTGCTTTAGGCAATACATTAATTCTTGCTGTTATTAGTGCTGCGGTTTCTACATTACTTGGAACAATTGGTGCTATTGGAACTTTCTATTCAAAAAAGAGATCAAGAGCAATTATTGAAAATATTAACCAAATTCCAGTCGTTAATGCTGAAATTGTTATTGCTTTAAGTTTAACTTTTGTTTTTGTTATGATGGGACAATATATTTTTAGAGCCCACATCTTTAGTTTCTGGACTTTGCTTATTGGTCATGTAGTTTTATGTGCGCCATTTGTTTATTTAAATGTTAAACCTAAGTTACAACAACTCGATCCATCTTTATATGAAGCAGCTTTAGATTTAGGTGCTTCGCCAAATAGAGCTTTAACAAGGGTTATGGTTCCTCAATTGCTTCCAGGTATCATAAGTGGTTTTATGCTCTCTATTAGCTTATCTTTAGATGATTTTATTGTTACAGCCTTTACTAGAGGTCCTGGTTTACTTAATGGAAATGAATCAATTCAAACACTTTCAACCTATATTCAAGGTGTTATCAAAAAGAAATCAATTCCTATTGAATTAAGAGCTTTAACAACTCTTATTTTCATCGCTGTTATTATTGTTGCTGTTTTAGTTACATTCTATAACTCAAAACAAAGTCATAAATTAAAGAAGAGAAGAGGGAGGGACTATTAAAATGAAATTATCAAAATTATTTGCTATAGTAGGCTCCTTTTTAGTGACAGGACTTACTGCAACAAGCTGTGGAACTAATTATTCAGATGATACAGTTTATCTTCATGTTTATAACTGGCAAGACTATATTTATCAATATGATCCAGAAAGTGAATCATACGATGACCCAGATATGATTGAACAATTTGAAAATTTTATCAATCAACCTGAAAACATGAAAACTTATGGATTAACAAAGAAAGTTAGCGTTATTTACGATACTTTTGATACCCCAGAAACCATGTATAATGAGTTGAAACTTAACAAAACTTCATACGATTTAATGGCTCCTAGTGATTATATGATTCAAAAATTAGCTTTGAATCTTGATGGACTTACTAGTACTAGAATTCAAAAAATTGATATGAGTAGAGTTCCAAATTATTCTAAATATGCTTCAAAATTCTTAATTAATAATTTAAAAGGTGTATTAATAGATGAAAATGATCCATCAAAAGGAACTTTAAATGATTATGCACTTGGATATATGTGGGGAACTTTAGGACTTGTTTATAATCCTGGTGCTCAAACTTTAGTCAACAAAGGTTATACTGAAGAACAAGTTATAGAAGATTTCACTCAACCAGATTCATGGAATGTTTTATGGGAAAATGATGACTATGCAAAAATTGCCTCAATTAAAGATAGTATTCGTGATACTTATTCAATGGGCATAATGCATGTCTATAATGATGAATTTAAGGAATTACAAGAAAAGTACGAAAGTGGTGAATTAGATAAGGATACATATAAGCAAAAAATTAATGCAATTTTTAATAGAAGTGATGATAAAACAATTTCGCTCGTTCAAAGCGCATTAATTGAACTTAAAGATAGGATTTATGGGTTTGAAGTTGATACAGGTAAAACTGATATCGTTACTGGCAAAGTTGGTGTAAATCTTGCTTGGAGTGGTGATGCAGTTTACTCAATGGATCAAGCCGAAGAATATGGACAATATTTCTATTATTCTCTTCCATCCTATGGAGCGAATATATGGTTTGATGGGTGGTGTATTCCAGAATCATGTCAAGGTCAAAATCTTGCTGCAGCTTATGCTTTTATCGATTTCTTATCAATTCCTTCGAAAGCTGCAATGAATATGGATTATATTGGTTATTCATCATTTATTGCTGGCGATGAAGTCTTAAATTTAATTCATGATTGGTATGATGCTGAAGAAGGCGAAGAGACTGTTGAATATGATCTTGGTTATTTCTTTGATGGAACATTAGAAGATGAAGAAAGCGACACTATAATCCGTTGTTTACCTGAACAAACAAAACGACAATTACATGCGCAATATCCTGAAGAAAGTGAGATCGATCATCTTTGTATCATGAAAGATTTTGGAAGAGCAAATGATTCGATTGTTACCATGTGGGAGAATGTAAAGGTTAATCCATTGCCTATTTGGGTTACTATTATAGTTATAACCTCACTTGTTGTTTTCATTGGATATCTTGCATGTTATAAATTAATCAAGAAGGCACGTATTAAACATAGAAAATCTTTGCGTGCAAAGGAATAAAAATCATTTATGGCTAGAGTTAATTCAAATATGAACTCTAGCCATTCATTTATGAATATAAAGATTTCATTATTGGCACAAGCAAAATCTATTTTCAAAGTAGTGGGTTTGTGATATATTATTTAAGCAAGTTGCTTCCATAGCCAAGCTGGTAAGGCAGTTGACTGCAACTCAACGATCGGCGGTTCAAATCCGTCTGGAAGCTCCAAA
>CAVFXI010000037.1:0-70752 GCA_963626345.1 Gemmiger formicilis
AAATATTATAGTGATAAATAAATATGAAAATGCATGTTATAAGTAGTGGTAGCAAAGGTAATGCTAGCATTATCTACGATGATACTACGACTATTTTGATTGATATGGGAATAACCCTTAAAAGACTTAAAGAAGGTTTGCATGAAGTTAATAAAGACATTAATGATATAGATTATTGTCTTTTTACACACGAACATAGCGACCATATTAAAGGAATCAATTATCTTAATAAAAATTTATTTTTTTCTAGAAATGGGACAATCGATTTACTAGAAAAACACGATATAGAAGTATTTCATAAATATATTTTTGGTGATATTAATGTTACGCCATTATTAACAAGTCATGATGCAATTTCTCCATGTGGTTTTTTGTTTGAAAAAGATAACGAAAAGATAGCATATCTTACTGATTCAGGTTGTATTCCTGATTCAACATTAGAATATATGCATAATTGCGATTATTATTTTATTGAATCAAATTATGATGAAGATATGTTATTTGGAAGTTCAAGACCAAAATTTTTGAAAAATAGAATTGCCAGTGAGTTTGGACATTTATCTAACAAACAAAGCGCAACATATATGACGCAATTAGTTGGTGATAAAACAAAAGTTATTATGCTTGCTCATTTAAGCGAAGAGTGTAATACACCAAGCAAAGCAATTGAAACATATAAAGAAGTTTTTAATAAACAAAAAGTCTCTCTAGATCATATAAAATGCATATGTGCTAAACAATGGAGCAGTAGTGATTTATGTTAAAAATTAATATTATTTGTGTGGGAACAATTAAAGAAACATATTTAAAAGATGCAATTGCTGAATATAAAAAAAGACTTAGCAAGTATGCATCTATTAATATAGAAGAAGTGAAAGAGGCAAGAATTGAAAGTTTTGATAATGAACTATTGATCAAAAAAACTTTAGATGAAGAAGGCGAAAGAGTTTTAAAAAAGATAAATAAAGATGATTACTTAATTCTTGTTGATCTTCATGGGAAAGAAATTACAAGTACTGAATTTGCTGAAGTTATGTCAAATTTAAAAAATAAAGGATGTTCCACAATAGATTTTGTTATCGGTGGAACGCTAGGATTAAGTGATCAATTAAGAAATCGTAGCAATTATAAATTATGTTTATCAAAGATGACTTTTCCTCATCAATTAACTAGAGTTATATTACTTGAACAAATTTATAGAACATTTAAGATTAATAATAATGAAAGTTATCATCATTAAGAGGTAGAAATATGGAACAAGAAGAATTTAAACAATTTAAGAAGATAGGCGATAATAATTCACTATTTGAAGAATATGAGTTAGAAGATGGATCAAGATTTTTTATTGAACCAAATTTCTATTCACAATTAAAGTTTTTAAAAGATACTTATGTTGATGAATTTCCTAAAGTTATGGAAGAACTTATAAACAATGTTAAAAGAAATAAAAAAGTAGTGTTTACTGCTGACTTTGAAAATCCAGTAGTTCATGAGGAAGGATTTGTTTATCAAGAAATTGAAGATATAACAGATAAGATCAAACTATTTTCTGGATATATAAGTCGCGGAAGCGATTATGGTGATTAAAAAACCAGCGAATTAACGCTGGTTTTAGTTTACTTTGTAACTGGAGGATTATTTGGAGATAAGGTTTTCATGCTTAACCACATGATTCTAAATCCGAATGTCATAACAAATAACATTACTTGATATTGAGATAGCCAGAAGCCAAGAATTAAAGCAATAATGGCTGGAGTTGCTGTACACCAATAAGCAATGTTGAAACATTGTTGGAATTTAATTCCTCTATTAGGATTATTTTTACCTCTTGTTAATAAGAAGACTACTAAACCCATTAATAAGACAATACCAGAATTAACTGCAGCAATAATTCCTGTTTGAGTCCAGGTAACTGTTTTTCTAGTATTGATATAGATTTCATCAACTAATCCTTTATAGTTTGTTAAGGTTGAACTAACGTTTTCAAGTCTTGTTGAACCTTTAGAAACATATAAATCACTTAATTTAGTGTGTTCGCTGCTTAAATTTTCATAATCACCATAAATGCCACCAGCAGTACTATAAACACCAGGTCTATATAATCTAGTAGTAAATGATTTTGTAGTGAAAATAATAAAAGATGCATCTCTTCCTGTTCCTGTTGGATTAACTTTCGTTTCTGAAATTGTATTCAATAAAGTATTAACATATTCATTAGTTAACGATGTTGTATCAACATAATAAACTTGAAAATCAACAAAATCTGCGCCATCACTTTTCTTAATTTCGTGTTGATAAAGTAAATACGTATTACTTGAATCTGTAGTAACGCCAGTTAAGGAGCTCGTTCCATCTTTAAAAGTAATATCATATCCTTTTTCTTTTGCATCTTCTAAGAAACTATAAAAACCTTCATCATAGTTATAAACATATGAACTGCTTAAAAATGAACTTCCTTTTGAGGTTCCAGCAGTAACTGTAATTGGTACTAAAGAAACAAGAACAGAAATAACGGCAACAATAACAGCAACATACCATTTTTTATTTAAACCAAATTGTGTAGCTGTTTGGTTACTCCATAAACAACGTAAATAATTTACAATATTAGCCCATCCGAACTTCTTTTTAGGCTTAATAATTTTAGCTTTTTGACTCATAAAAATTCCTTCACAAAACAATTTGCTTTAATAGTATAAACTATTAAAGGTTTAAAAACAAAACAATATGTCAAAAATGAATGCCTATCAGATTTTGTAAAATGTCATTGTTGGTTGCTTTAAGCAATAAAATTATGATTTATTAATGACAACAAATGACAACAAAATAGAGAATTTTGAATTACCATCAATATTTAAGTTCTTTTATTTATCACCAATTGCTTATATTCCTGATGTTTTTCAATGTAATGAATCACAAAAGAACATAAAGGTTTAATTTTAAAATTATTATTTTTTGCATACCCTAATATTTCTTTAATTAGAGTTGAAGCCATTCCTTTTCCTTGATATTTTTCATAAATCACAGTTGAAATAATTATGATTGTATCATCCTTTATTTCAAAAGATATATAACCAATATCTTCGTTATTTTCTTCATCAATTAATCTAAGTTTTCTTTCTTCATAAATAAATTTCATAACTTAAATATAAAGGAATTCTAGTTATTTTCATAATAATATGCTTTATGAGATTAATTGAATAATAAACTAACTTGTGATATAAATATTCGTGCTGGGGATGTCTTGGTTTCGACATATGTTTGCAGGGCATGAAGTGCAAGTCGCTTGGAAACGTTATATTCCAAAAACAAAATTAATTGCCGATAATCGACAAACACTCGCATTCGCTGCTTAGTTCAGCCGACATAGTTTCGTCCTTCAATTAATAGGAGGTGCGCGGATCTTATCTTGTTAGCTTCTTAAAGATAATGTATCCGTCATAAAAGAAGATAGGCATAGATGATGATTATAAGTCTATGAAGAAAATTTCTATAATCTAAGTGAGTGAATGTTTGTGTTATTTAGTTCCTCACAATAACAAAATAACACTAAACTTGTAGAGTTTATGTGTGGCAGCATATGGACCGGAGTTCAATTCTCCGCATCTCCACCAAGGTTTAAAAGTTGACACTTTTAGGAAACTAAGAGTGTCTTTTTTATAAATGAAATGGCGACTTTTTTGCTAAATATGGTCCAATTATATCAATAATGGAATTTGAAAATATGGCAAATGAAGCAATAAACGTTAGTTTAATCAAAGATAATAAAGCAATTATTGAAGAATCTAAGAAGTTAGTTACTAGAAATGTAAATACTGTTATGCTTCAAACATATTGGAATATCGGGGGAAGAATTATTGAAGAAGAGCAAAATGGAAATGATAAAGTGAGCTATAGGGAATATTAGGATACATGATGGGAACATGATGGGAACATGATGTTGAAAAGACGGGGAACATGATATGCAATTAAACTACAAAAGGTGTAATCATGAAATATTTGGTAGAAATTTTAGATAAGTTGAAATTTGAAAACGAGGAATATGAATATATACTAAAATTAGATTCCGATCTTGGGAAAATTGAAAAATGGGCGAAAACAATCGCTGCTTTTTCGAATTGTATAGGAGGTGTCATTTTTGTTGGAGTTAACAATGATGGCGTGGCAGTTGGACTATCAAAAAAAGAAATAGATGAAACAAAAAATTAGTTTTAAAAACTATAGATAGGTATATTTTTCCACATGTTGAAGTTAAATTTGAAATTTACAAAATTGATGAATTTCTCTATGTATTGGGCATAAATGTCGAATATGCGAATGAAATTGTGATATTTAAGGCTGGTGATTACAATGAGAAAGTTTATGTGAGGGAAAATGGCTCTTCGGTTCCTGCATCTGTTTCAAGAATTCTTAAAATGGGTAAAAGAAAATTTGGCATAGATAGCCAAATATTAAATGAGCAATATCAAAAGAATAAATTCAAAACGTACAACGATCTAGCTAAGCGTTATAGGCTGGATAAGAAGGAGCCAACGGTTGAACTTCTTATGAGCAATGAAGTCGTCAATAAAGACGGCAGAATCACTCAAGGTCTAAAAATGTTTTCTGATGATTATAAAAATGATGACACTTTGCTCGTTTGCAGGCTTTGGAACGGCTATGATAAGGGAACAAACGAGGCTTTAGACATCAAAGAATTAAAAGGATCGTTATCTTATGTTTTTAATGAAACAATAAAGTTTGTATTTCGCAACTCACGAAGTGGCTTCATTAAGATGAGTAATGGCGGAAGGTTGGATACTTTATCGTATCCTGAAATTGCGATTAGAGAAGCTGTTGTCAATGCTATAGCACATAGAGATTATTCAATCGAAGGCACGCAAATAGATGTTGATATATATAAGAATAGACTTGAAATAACATCACCTGGATCATGGTTGTTGGATAGAAAAGTCTCCGAATTTGATTTGAGGCATATACCTTCAATTAGAAGGAACAAAATTATCTGCAATTGCTTTCAAAGTATTGGTCTTATGGAAAAAAGTGGTAGTGGGATTAAAAAGATTGTTGATTGTTACAAAGATTTTAAGGAACCTAAACTGGAAGGGAATGACGACTTTTTTATAATTACTCTATTTTGATATACTGGCTGAGCAAAAAGAAAACGATATTTTACAAACAAAATACGATGAAATAATATTGAAGTTCTGCGATGGCGTCGCAAGAAGCAGAGAAGAAATTCAAGAATACATAGGTTATTCAAGTCGTGGGCATTTTATGTCCGACATCCTAAAACCTTTAATGGAAAAAGGATTGATTATGCAAACAGCACCTTCAAAATCAAAAAATCAAAAATATTTAACAAAAAAATGAATAGATTAAAACCTGAAAATATTGGATAAATGAATATGTATGTTAATTATTATTGGAGATGAGACTTCCATTACGTTTTATGCTATTTATCGGCCAATTAAAAAGAAAATTTATGACTTCATAAAGCTTGCAAGATAATATGACTTTTATCATTAAGAAAAGTAGGAAAACTAATCAGTTTGCTCTTTCTTATTAATGTGGTCTACTAGTTTCCTAACACCAAAAGTAACACTCCAAGTAAGTGATGAAACAGCAAAGAATCCACTCATGTAGATTAAAATGAAGATAGGATAAGGAACATGTGGCTGAATAAGATTTAAGATAGGTATTGAAGTTGGATGATGATTTGAAATAAAGAAGAAATCCGCAGCATCACCAACGCTTTTTTCGTACACCTTGATTAAACAACCTACGAGAGCAGATTCGTTATAAGCGTTTACTGGAACGATATTTATTGTTTCATTATCAAATGTTATAAAATAATCCTCTCCTTTTATATTCATCGTAAAAACGGATTTGTCTGAAGTTAACTGATACCATTTCCAATTATTCGTTGGTTTATCTACAAGAATAAGGTTTTTATTGTTGTTTATTTCAATATATTTAATGTTTTCATTTTTATCGCAGTATGCGAGGTTGTAACTTGTATTTGTTTTATCTTCTTTAGGAGATTCAATACAAAAATTAATTCTTTCTTTATGATTTGAAGTGACAGTAAATATTCCATCTTCTTCTTTAATGAAGTGATATAAATCATCTTTTAGATAACCATAGCTAAGTTCATCATTAGAAACTGGGTTGGTTTTTATAGCAAAACTTGGAGTTTGTCTAGGTTTTAGATAAGCGTGATAAAAGACTTCATTTAGTCCAATTGCTATTAAACTACAACAAACGAATATACAGAATGGAGGAATAACTTCTTTTTTATAAGATCGACCATATCCCTTTGCAAATATTAAATAAAGGGCCATTGCAACAAGCAGCGTATGCCAAAACATTGTTTGAAATGAGATATAAATTAATTTGGTATGAAGTGTAATTGGGTATATCATGGCGCTTAAGCCACCGATAATTCCATAAAAGGCAAGAAATGTGTAACAAACATTTTTGACCTTGTTATTTTTAACTAATGATCCAACGAAAGCGACATATAAAGGAATTGAACAAAATGCGAAAGGTAAAACATCAATACGGAAATAACCATAATAACTAAATTGGTACATTATTAGTTTTAAAATATCTGTAATTAAGAGAACTATATCGATGACAAGAATAGTTCTATCAACAGCTTTTGGAGAATTAAATTTTTTTGCATAGAAATATGATCCAACACATAATGCGACCATAATCACGAGCCAAATTATATGGAAATAACTATACATTTCTGGGCCATAGTGGTTTGGTGTATTCCATTTCCAATTCATAAAGTCAAATAAAATCATAAATATTTTTCGCACCTTAAATACTATTAAAATAAGTACTTATTCCTTTCATCAATCGTTTTTTTCTTGGAAATAATAGTTGTATTTTTAAATCTAGAAATCATATTTAATTTTCCCCAATGCAAATGTTAAATAATGAGGAATAGTGATTATGTCTCCTTCTTCACTTACATTATAATCGCCAATTTTAATTAATTTAGTTTTCCCATAATGTTCTGGGTGCTTCATTACAGTTTTACTGGATTTAGTATTACCTGTTTTTGTTTTTGCTTCAACTAATGTAGCGAATCCTTTATATGATATTACAAAATCTATTTCTAATCCGCTCTTTTTTGCAAAGTAATATGTCTCTATACCAGCTTTATTTAGTGAATCAAATACCAAAGCTTCATAAATTGCATCTTTTATTTGACCAAGATTTCCTTCGTTTATAGCGATTAAGGTTTCTATACCTTGCATCGATGTTAAAATCCCAATATCTTCAGGGAATAACTTGAATTGAGAAATGATTTTTTCACACGCTAAAGGAAGCGATGGGATGTTTAAATTATAAACTTTAGAAACAATATGAGATTGTATTAGGCATTCAATTGCAGCATTTTTATCATATTGGGTGCCACCTTTAATTTTTGAAACAACGAATCTTTTACTTTTTTTGTTTAAAAAAGATGGTATTAAATCATAAGCATTTTGAATTCTTGCAAGTTCGGCAGGTCGAAAAATTATATTTCCATTTCTATCTTTTCGCTTACCAAAATCACCTTTTATATCTGACAAAATGTTTTTAGTTTCATTGAAAGCATCGATTATTTTATTTGTTTTAAGATATTGCGTTATTGCTTTTGGGAATCCGCCAATGCAGGCATATTTTAAAAATAATAATTTATAAGTATTATGAATATTTTCTGAAATAGGTCTTCTATTATTAAAACATTCTAATAAGTAATCAATTTGCTTTTCTTGATATCCATTTGCCCACAAAAATTCTTCAAAATCCATTGTTTTCATTTGAATAATTTCTTCTGCACCAACAGGAATTGGTGTTACATCTCCAATAATATAATCATAAATATCCAAACATGATCCGCTTGCTATAACATTATATCTTCCATCTTCTTTAAAAAATTTTAATGATAATCTAGCTCTTGGACATTCTTGAATTTCATCAAAAAATATCAAAGTTTTTTCTTTATTAAAAGTTTTTGAAGAGAATCTTAAAGAAATATTCGATATCAAAGTGTCGATATTTAAAGTACGCTCAAAATCGTTTGAATATTTAGGGTTTTTCCTAAAGTTTATGTTTATTAATTCCAAATTATTTCTTCTTGCGAATTCTTTGATAGATTCAGTTTTGCCACATTGGCGGATTCCCACAATTAAAATCGGTGTTTTTGCACCGTTCTTTAACCAACGATCAAGTTCACTATCTATCTTTCTTTTGAAATACATTTATATACCTTACACAATAAAAGCAAGCGAGTTTTCGAAAACAATATAACAAAAAGTGAGTGACTTTTCAATATGCACATAATAAAAAGCAAGCGACTTTTAGAGTATGCTCTTAACATAAGAGTGAGTTACAATTTGTATGTGTTTTTGCATTAAACTAGCTAGAAGAAACAAGAAATGAGAACAAAATTATATTAAATAATAATGCTATTTCATAATTATTAAAGTAAAATAAGTTAAGGTGAAAACATGAAAAACAAAAGAAAAATTATTTTATTAATTACGGGGATTTTCTCGTTAATAGTGGCTTTTATCATGACAATACTTCCCGTGTCTTCTAGTTTTGGAAGTAAGAATCTTTCTTTTAAATCGTCATATAAAGAGAATGAAGTTACATTAAAAGCAACTTATTACGAAAAGAAGGATGCAGAATATGCAGTTTTAATTTGCCCTGGGTATTCTTGTGATAGAGCAAAATGGCGACCAATGGCAAATGTATTTTTGGCAAATAATATTTCAGTGATGACATTTGATTATTCGGGACAGGGCGGTTCATATGGGAAAATTGGTTTTGATAATGCAAAAACTGATGATATTCCTACACAAATAGATGATGCGTTAGTTTATCTTCATGAAATTTCTAATATTGATTATGAAAATATAATTCTTATGGGGCATTCAATGGGTGGAAGAGCAATATTGAGACTGATGTATGACTATAATATTGAAAATGCTGATACAAAATTAATTAAGAAGAACGTTAAGAATATTATTCTTTTTTCGCCAGAGGTTAATTATGGGCATAATGCTCAAGCTAGTTTATTTGCAGGTACGGATGATGCAAATGATTATCCATGGAAGGATTATTCTTCTAAGGCTGTAGATGGAGTTAATGTTTACCTTTTTGGATCAACTGCAGATGATGTAGTTTCTGATTATGATATTTTAAGAATTTCTGAAAGATTGAGCGATAAAAAAGTACAAGAGAGTGGGACTGCAGATTTTGTAATTTATAAGGAAGATGACTGTATTATTAAAGTTGGAGTAACTTCTTTAGTTCTTCATTCATATCAAATGTATTCAACTAGATTTGCTTCATATCTTACTTCATCTATTACAAACATTACTGGAGTGGTTTCAACTTATCCAACTATATATTTATCGTTTATATATATTGGTTGGGGTTTATCGCTTGTTGGAATAGGTCTTGTTTTATATACTTTACTTAGCGTGAAAACAAGCGTGGAAAATAACACAAATGAAATTCCAACGATTACTAGTGAAAAATCATTCCTATTAAGAAAATTATTATTATGGATTCCTGGTTTGATAATGGGATTTATTATTTGCTGTTTTTGTATGGTCTTTCCGTTTGGATCGCCAGTTATGAATATTCCTTATATGTGCTGCATAGCTGGTTATGGAATTGTAATGTTGATTTTTTATTTAAAGAAAAAAGTAAAAGGTGTTGAAGGGACTCTTCCAAAAATTTCTTTTAAAATTAAAACTGATAAAAAAGAAATAATGAAATGTATTATTGTTTCTCTTGTTTTTATAGCTTATGTTTGGTTTATATTAAAACTAACAATGTATAATTTAATTCCATTTAACATCCGTATTTTTTGGTTGATTTTTGCAACGATATTAATGTCTGTTGGTTATTATATTTCTGGTATTGAAAATGATATGTTAAAGAAAATAAACGCAAGTAAATGGACGTATATTTTATATAATTTAATTCAATATATTGCGTTATTTTTGTTTGTTTTATTTTATTTAATGATTAAGAGCTATTCTGGATTTATAGGGCAAATGCAAAATATGATTTTAATGTATATATTTACAATTCCTTTAGGGAATTATATTCAAAAGAAATTAAATAATAGAATTTATGGAGCAATTGTATCAAGTTTTTTATTCCAAGCAATAATGATTACTTCGGCTGCAATTATATCCTTTTTCTAAATTTAAGGAGATATTATGTTTAGAGAGATTAGAAGAGAAAAGAATGAATTAAATGTAGAAGACGTGAAACAATTGCTTAAAACAGCAAAAAGAGGAGTTTTAGCAATTAATAGTGAAGATGGATATCCTTATGGACTACCTATTAATTATTTTTATGATGAAGAAAATAAGAAAATATATTTTCATAGTTCAAAAGTAGGTTATAAGGTTGAATTATTAAAGAAGTCTGATAAAGTTTCGTTTACTATTTTTGGTGAAGAAATTTTTAAAGAAGAATCTTGGGCGCCTTATGTTAGAAGTGTTATTGTTTTTGGAAAATGTCATCCAATTAACGATAATAATGAAGCATTAAAAGCAATTTATAAGTTCGCTTTGAAATATTATCCAAATAAAGAAATGGTTGACGAAGAAGTTAACCAAGATTTTAAGGCAGTTCAAATGTATGAAATAGAAATTGAGCATGTTAGTGGTAAGCAAGTACATGAAAAATAAGCATATATTAGGAAACAAATTATTATGAAACCATATAAATTTAAAACAATATTAAACAAAGGCAGGTTTAAAGAATATTTTTATTCATTGTCAAAAGAAGAACAAAATGATATTCAAAAAAAGGTTATTGAATATGCTATTAAATATGCAAAATATTCTGACTCTAAAAATCTTGAATTTTTAGTTAATTTGCTATTTGTTTTAGGAGCTTTCGATGCATTAAAAAGTAGAAGAGAAAACACTGATGTTTTAGTTGAAGAGCTTTCTAATGCAATGTTTATATTTCTAAAAAAGAAAGTTGAATCATTTAATAAAGCTTTTAAGAATAATTTCATTTATAAAATCTTAAAGAAAGCAATTAGTAAAAAAATGATTGGATTTAATGGTCATGGTTGGGAAATAATCGTTCCTAAAACAAAAGACAATAATATTTATATTGAAGTTAGAAAATGCTTGGTTTATGAAATTTTAAAAGAAGAAAATAAATTAGAACTAGGAAAAATGTTTTGTAATGCAGATTTAATTTTGTATATGCATTTAGGAAAAACAGAATTTAAACGCACTGAAACATTAATTAAAGGTGGATCGATGTGTGATATGCATTTTATCAGACATAATGATGACAACTTTGAACGTTACGATAGTATTTAAATCTCTATTTTTTGATTTTTAATTCTTTATTTGATATTTATTTTTAAACATACTTCTTTTTTAATTTATAATATTATTCATAGGGAAGGTTTTTATTATGGAAGAATTAAAAATCAATATTACAGCTAATGTTTCAAGTTCAATATCATATGTTACTAGACAATGCGAAATTTATCTTGCTAACAAATATCATAATTTCAATGAAACAAATTCATTTTCGTTTGTGAGAAATATTAGGATTTTAAATAGTACTGAAAACGATATTTTTGATGCAACTTTGAAAATTGAATTTAATACTCCTGAAATTAAAGATTCTTCTATAAATATTTCTTGTTTAGATAAAAATAAAATTATTGAAATAACTAGTAATTTAAGTTTTGAAGTCGATCCTGCAAAATTATATGAGTTAAATGAAGTTAAACTAATTAATTTAACACTTAATTTATTTGATAAAGATAACAATTTAATTGCTTCTAAGGTTTATCCTTTAAAATTAATGCCTTTAAATCAAATTTCAAGCGGTGTAAAAGGTGAATATTTTGTTCCTGAAATGCTTACTTGTTTTGTAACACCAAATGATGATTATGTTAATGAAGTTGCAAGAAAAGCAGCAAAAATTTTACAAGATGAATTTGAAGGTTCATTTATGGGTTACCAAGTAAATGATCCTAACTATGTCATTCATGAACTTGATTCAATTTATAAAGCTATACGTAATGAAGGTATAGCTTACTCAATGCCTCCTGCAAGTTTTGAAAAGATATTTCAAAGAGTAAGATTACCTCAAGAAGTTTTAAAATTAAAACAAGGCACATGTTTAGATACTGTTATTCTTTTTGCTAGTGTTATTGAAAATGTTGGTTTGCATCCTATTATCTTTTTATTTAATAAACATGCATTTGTTGGGTGTTGGCTTGAAGAAAACCTTCAATCTGGAACTAGAGAAGATAATAGTGCAATTTTTAGCGAAGCAAGTGAAAAGGGTATTGGAAAATTAGCATTAATTGAAACTACACTTATTTGTAGCGGTCAGAATGCATCATTTAATGATGCAATGGATGTTGCAAGGCACACATTACTCAACTCTATTTTTGAATATGCAATTGATGTTAGATCTTGCAGAAACACTGATATTTATAAGCCAATTCCAACCGCAAAAATTGATGGAATTACAGAAATACATTTTGATGTTGTTGACATTTTAAATGAAAAACCAGTTGAGGTAGATACAAGTTTAAGAGATAAATATATTAGAAAAGATAAGGAAAAAGATAAATTTGATTTATGGGAAAGAAAACTTTTAGATCTTAGTCTTTCTAATAAACTTATTAATTGCAAATCAAGAAAGAATTCATTAAATGTTTTAGTGGATAACTCACAAAATTTATTAGTATCTCTTGCTCAAAAAGATAAATTTAATTTAGTTGGGTTTTCAGCAAAAGAGAAGGGAATTGATACGGATATTTTAAATTATAAAGATAAAAACTATATCGGAAGTGCCCTCAATAATGGAAAACTCATTCTTGAAACTGAAGCAACCAAATTTGATGATGAAGTTAAAAAACTCGCAAGAAGAAGTAATTCTGCATTTGAAGAAAGCGGAAGTAATATTTTATTTTTAGCAGTTGGTTTAATTGAATGGTATCCAAATGAAAGTTCTATTTATCCAAATTATGCGCCATTACTTTTAATTCCTGCTCAATTAAGTCAAAGAAAAGTTGGGAGATTTTTTACTGCAGATTTTTTCCTTGATGAAGCAAGATTAAATATTACCTTTTTAGAATATGCAAAACAAAATTTTAATTTAAATATTGATTTAAATGGCAGAGATCTTTCTTTAGATTCAAATGGAATTATAGGATACGATGAAATTTGTAATACATTAACTAGAGAATTAAACATTAAAAATTGGAAGATTATTAAAGATAAAGCATTTATTGATACCTTTTCATTTTCACACTTTGTTATGTGGGAAGATATTTATAATAGAAAAGACTTATTGTTAAAAAACCCTGTCATTTCTTCGCTCTATTATGGTAATAATGAAAAATTAGTTAATAAAAACGAAGAAGAAATAAATATTGATAAAGATATTAAACCAAAAGATTTAGCGACACCTTTAAGTGCTGATTCAAGTCAAATTGAAGCCATTTTAAGCTGTGCTAAAGGGGATTCGTTTGTTCTTTTTGGTCCTCCTGGAACTGGCAAATCTCAAACAATCGCTAATATGATTGTTAATTTAATGTATCAAGGAAAATCGGTTTTGTTTGTTGCTGAAAAAATGGTTGCCCTTGAAGTTGTTAAACACAGATTAGATGAAATTGGTTTAGGGAACTTTTGTGTGCAAATTCATTCTAATAAAATTTCAAAAACTGAAGTTTTAAATCAAATTGATAATTCTTTGCAAATGCAAAACATTGAAGAACCAAAAGAAGCCGAAATCAATGCTCAAAAATTATTAGATTCAAGAAACGAACTTAATGAACGACTTGAAAAAATGCATTCAAATAAGAAATATTTTGCATCTCTTTATGATTCGATTTTGCTATACGAAGATTTAAAACAAAAAGGTTGCGAAAAAACTATTCAAATTGACACTGAATATATAAATACTTTGTCAAAAGATATATTTAATGATAGTGTTTCTAAATTAAAAAATTTAGAAATTGCAGCTAATGAAGCTGGTGGATATAAAGACAATCCATTTAATTTTTACAAAGGAATTGCATACAATTTATCCATTAGAAATGAAGTCGAAAATAAGATTAAAGCATTATCTCCAAAGATTGAAGAAATTATTAAATTTGATAATTCATTCGCAAAACAATATGGTTTTAGACAAATTAAAGATGTTAAAGATCTTTTAGATTTTGATAATTTACTTAAGCTTCTTTTAAATAAAGATTCGTTAAATTTTGCATCTTTAATTGATTATGATTATGAAGAAAAAGAACAAGCATCTTTGGTTTATTTAGACTCTAAGATTCAAGAATTAGGGTACAAAGAAAAAATTACTAGAAGATTTAGTAAGAATATTTTTGATGTTGATGAAGAATCTCTATTAGATGGTTTAGAAAGCGTTCAAAAATCTAATTTTATCAAAAGATTTATATATAAAAACAAAATTGTTAAACAACTTTCTGTATATTCTTTAGCTCCAGAACAAAAAATAAAAAGAAAAGAATTAGATGATATCTTAGATAACATTAGAAAATATAAAGAATTTAAAGAAATTAACAACAAAGTAGATAAATCAGTTTTTTATCATTTTGATAAATTCAAGAATGAAACATCAGATGATTATTTAGAAACTAAAAAGATGTTTATTAATACCAATGAATTTTATAAAGAGCTTAAGAAAACGAGTTTTTATAAAGAAGAGGATATTAAGTCATTTGATAAATTATATGAAAACAAGGAAAAACTTTTCTCTACCGAAATTACTAAATATATCGAATTTAATGAAAATTTCTATAACGAATTAAAAGTATTAAATAATGAAGACAATATTGATTTTATATCTTTAAATATTTCGTTTGATGAAATGGTTTTAAAAATCAAAAAGGCTGTAAAGAATATTGGCAAATTTAATCTTTGGATTTTATTGAATAACGCTTTAAATGAAGCAAACAATTTGAATTTAAGCTTTATTACTAATGAATTCAAATTAGGAAATTTAGAAATTGATCGAATTGCTTTAACATATCAATTTTCAATATATTCAAAGTTAATATCTTTATATTTTGATATTTATGATTTTAACGAATTCACAAAACCAACAGTTGAAAAGAACATTCAAGAATATGAAAAATTAATTGAAGAATATTCTCGATTAACAATTGAAAATGTTGCTGCAAAAATAACTCAAAACTCGCCAATAATTGATTCGGAATATGTTAAATCTAGCGAGCCAGCTATGATAAGAAAACTCATAAAGAGCAATGGTAGAGGGACGAGTTTAAGACAAATAATGAATAATCTTGGAGACTTTATTAAAAAGATTTGTCCATGTTTCCTCATGTCTCCATTATCAATTGCTCAATATATCGACCCAGAAAAGATGCATTTTGATGTAGTTATTTTTGATGAAGCTTCTCAAATTCCAACAAGTGAAGCGGTAGGGGCAATTGCTAGAGGCGATTCAGTAGTTATTGCTGGTGATTATAATCAAATGCCACCAACAAGTTTCTTTAAAACTCAAATTGATAATGATGTTTCCTTTTTTGAAAACGAGACTGATTTAGATAGTTTGCTTGATGATTGCATAAGTGTTGGTTTACCTCAAAGAAATCTATTATGGCATTATCGAAGTCATCACGAATCTTTAATTGCATTCTCAAATAACAAATTCTATAAAAACAACTTATATACGTTCCCATCACCATCAAATTTAATTAGTAATGTTAAATTTATTAATGTACATGGTACTTATGAAAGGAATAAAGGTATTAATAAAGAAGAAGCAAATGCAATTGTTAAAGAAATAATTAGAAGATTAAAGGATCCTGTTCTTTCAAAAAAGAGTATTGGTGTTGTAACCTTCAATCAAAAACAACAAAATTTAATTCAAGATATGCTTGAAGCAGAATATGATAAAAATCCTGATTTAAATTTATATCCTGGAAATGAGTCAATATTTGTTAAAAATCTTGAAAATGTTCAAGGCGATGAAAGAGATGTAATTTTATTCTCAATTTGTTTTGCTAAAAGAAAAGATGGTGAGTTAAGTTTGAACTTCGGACCTTTATCATTAGAAAAAGGCGAAAGAAGATTAAATGTTGCGGTTTCTAGATCAAGAGATGAAATGATTATTTATTCATCAATTGAACCAATGGATATTAATCCAAATAATGCAAAAAATGATGGCGCTGGATATTTAAGGGATCTTTTAGAATATGCAAAATATGGCGTTAAAACATTAACAAGAAATGTAAACAATAAAGATAAACAATTTGATCCAAGTGTTGCTGAATTCATTAAAAACGATTTAGAAGATTTGGGATACAAGTGCGATTTAAATATTGGTTCCAGTAATTTCCGTGTTGATATTGCAATTAAAAACGAAAAAGAAGATGCCTATTGTTTGGGCGTAATTTGTGATTCTTCTTTCTACTATGATGCAAAAACTTGCAGGGATAGAAATATTCTACATTACAACATTCTTTCTAAATTAGGTTGGAATATTGTTAGAGTTTGGACATTAGATTACTATGATCATCCAAAAGAAGTTATTAATCAAATTGTCGAAAAACTTAATGAAGTTAAAGATGGCAAGGCTATTAATGATGAAAAGAAACCAAAAAAGGCATTAAAAGAAACAATTACTTTTAAAAAGAAAGCAGAAAATTCATGGATGAAAAATAACATGCCATATGTGAAATATAGCGGAGCTATAGCATACTTTGAAAATGATAGAGAAGTAATTTTAGCTTTAAAAGGTCTTATTAATAAAGAAGCACCAGTAACCTATACTTATGTAAAAAATTCGATTAGGAAAATGGCTGGTTTATCAAAAATCGGTCCAAAAATGAATAATAATTTAATTAATTTATTAACTCAAATTGGTTATTATCATACGATGTCTCCTGATACTTATTGGAAAGATAGAGAACAATATTTGTCTTATGTAAATTATAGAGAGTGTAAGAATTTTGAGATTACTGAAATTCCATATGAAGAGTTAGGTAATTTATTTGTTGATGTTGTTAGTGATCTTAGAAAAGTTCAAAAGAATGATTTATTTAAATTCGTTAGTGTTTTCTATGGATATAAAACAATGACACAAAAAACAATAAACTATTTAGAAGAGGCAACTCATTATTTAACGATTAAAAATTATAGAGGCTTATCACAAAGTGGTGATTTAATAACTATAAAAAATAAATAAGGTTTAGCAAAATCACACATTATTCAATTAAGGTTCATTCAAAAAAATAGCAAATCAAGAATGAACCTTTTTATCTTGCTTTTTTTCACGAGTGATTTTGTATCGATTAGGCTATTTTTATTAGAATTTTTAATTTACCTAGTTATTAATACTAGATAATCGTGTAATTTATATTATAATAAGTTGTCTTTAAATTATTTTGAAAGATTTATCTTAAGGAAAAGTGCTTGTTTGTGGGTCGTGATGTAGAGGAAAGTTGATAATAGATGCGAAATAAGATAAATGCTTGGTATAGATATTAAAAAAGTAAGTTAAGGAGGTTGTATTTGATGTCTAGTTATATTTTAAGTTGTTGCTCAACGAGTGATTTAACTCCTGAACAATATAAAAAAAGAAACATTAAAGTCTTGTATTATCATTTCTTTTTAGGAAATGACGAGTATGTTGATAATTTTGGTGAATCTATCTCGTATCAAGAATTTTATGATCGTATGAGAAAAGGCGAGATGACCAAAACATCACAAATTAATACAGAAAGATTTATTGAATTCTTTGAACCATTTTTAAAGAAAGGTAATGATGTTTTACACATTTGTTTCTCAAGTGGGTTAAGTGGAACATACCAAAGTGCAATGATTGCAAAAGATATGTTAAAAGAAAAATATCCTGACCGTAAATTATTAATTGTCGACTCTCTTTGTGCATCTACTGGTTATGGAATGTTTGTTACAAAAATTGCTGATTTAAGAGATGAAGGAAAGACAATAGAAGAAGCATTTGAATGGGCTAATGAACATAATAGAACAGTTCATCATTGGTTTTTTTCAACTGATTTAACATTCTATGTTAGAGGTGGAAGAATTTCAAAAACTGCAGGTTTAATTGGTAATGTTTTACATCTTTGCCCAGTTATGAATGTTAATTTTGAAGGAAAACTTATTCCAAGGAAAAAAATTATTGGAAAGAAGAGAGCAATTGATGATGTAATTCAAGAAATGATTGAAAATGCAGATAATGGTCTTGATTATGATGATTATTGTTATGTTTCGCATTCTGAATGTATTGATGATGCAAATAGACTTAAAGAAAAAATTGAGGAAAATTTCCATAATTTAAAAGGGAAAGTTCAAATTTATAATATTGGAACAACTATTGGAAGTCATTCGGGACCAGGAACCGCAGCAATTTATTTCTTTGGGAAGAAAAGAGTAGATTAAATAATAAAATTTGTTTATTTTTCATAATTTTAAAGAAATTTTTGGATTGTAAAAACGAAATATTTTCGTATAATGAAAATGATTTTTGGGTTACCTCCGAAAATTAGGCGCTATCTTGTATAGCGTTTTCAAATAAAAAGAAGAGCCATCCTCTAAAGGATGGCTTTTTCTGTTTCTTTATCAAAGAAGTGTATTTTATTTAGATTGAAGCAAACTTTAATTTTGTCGCCAGCATTAATTGGCTTGGATGTTTCAAGTTTAATAATAAGGTCTTTTCCTGCAAAATCAGTATGAATATAATATTCACTTCCAAGTAATTCAGCTATTTTAACTTCAAGTTCAACGATTGACTCTGGGAATTGTTTTGCATGTTCTCCTTCACCTGGGTGAATATCTTCTGGACGAATACCAAATATCACAGTTTCAGGTATGTTTTTGCCTTTTGTAATTTCTTTAGGAATTTTAATTGTAGTGCCCCCTTCAAATCTAACTTCATTATTTTTGTATTCGACATTGAAGAAATTCATTGCTGGTGATCCTATAAATCCTGCTACGAATAAATTTGCTGGATGTTGATATATCTCTTTTGGGGCCCCTATTTGTTGGATATGCCCAGCTTTCATAATGACAATTCTACTTGCCATAGTCATAGCTTCGGTTTGATCATGAGTAACATAAATTGTAGTTGCACTTAATTGGTTATGAAGTCTAACAATTTCACTTCTCATTTGGACACGAAGTTTTGCATCAAGATTTGATAATGGTTCGTCCATTAAGAATACTTTTGCATTTCGAACAATAGCACGACCTAAAGCAACTCTTTGACGTTGGCCGCCTGATAATGCTTTTGGTTTTCTATCAAGGTATTGTTCGATTTGGAGAATTCTTGCGGCTTCATGCACTCTACGATTAATTTCACTTTTTGGAATATGCTTATAAACAGTAACAGGA
This sequence comes from Gemmiger formicilis, assembly GCA_963626345.1. Lineage (GTDB taxonomy): Bacteria > Bacillota_I > Bacilli_A > RFN20 > CAG-826 > Onthovivens. The sequence continues at coordinate 19,425 of CAVFXI010000037.1, forward strand.
ACCTTAGTTTCTTGGGCATATTTAAGTTGAGCTCTAATTTTGTCTAATTCTTCAGCATCTTTGCCTTCGTTTTCTGATTTGAGTAAGAGTTTTTCAAGTTCAGCAATCTTTTTCTTATCATAATCATAAACGTATTCAGCTGATTTTCTTGCTGCTGATAATTTTTCGCTTAAAGTTTCGATTTTTGAATGATAACCATTTAATTCCTCTCTAGTTGATTCATAGTCTACGAGTTTTGGTTCAAGTTTATCAATTTTCTTTTTAAATTTTGCAGCCTTTTTAGGATCTTTAATGGTTTCATAATCTCTAAGAGCATTATCACGTTCAGTTTTAATTCTAGTTAAGTCATCAAATTTGTTGTTTACCTTACTAAAACCTTTATAAAGTTCGTTAAGTTCATTTTCGATTACGCCAATTTTTTCAGCACTTTCTGGTGTTAAAACTTTTTGATGCACTTTATTTATTTTTAATGAAAAAGCCATGTTGTCAAATACTGACATATGTGGATAGAGTGCATAACTTTGGAAGACCATTGCGATATTTCTATCTTTTGGCGATACATCATTAACATATTCGCCATCAATAAATAAGTTTCCAGCAGTAATGTTCTCTAAACCTGCAACCATTCTTAAAGTGGTGGATTTGCCACAACCAGATGGTCCAACAAAAACGATAAATTCATGTTTTTTGATATCTAAATTGAAATCAAAAACCGCTTGAACTCCATTATCATATACTTTGTCAATATGTTGTAATGAAACATATGCATCTTTAGGGCAAGTTAATATTCTTACACCTTCTTTAGCTTCAACATTGTTAATTTTCTTTTCTTCCATATTAGGTTACCTCCTAGATAGACAACACAACTTCATAGACTTTTTTATCTTTATTGAATGGAATGATATTTCCTTCAATTAGATGACCATCAACATATAATCCTTTTTCTTTTGAACCATCATTTAAAATAAGAATGTTATATTTTGCTTCTCTAAAGATTCTAGTAACTTGAACTTGTTTGAATTCTTTAGAAAGACATGGTTCAATTTTTAATCCGTCGATTTCTGGTTTTATGCCAAGCAAACCTTGAGAGAGAACCACAAATGACCAACTGGCTGTTCCTGTTAACCAAGAATTTTTTGCTGATCCATAATGTGGGCTATCTCTACCAGCAATCGTTTGAGAATAAACATAAGGTTCGGTCTGATGAATTTCACTTATGCTTTCAATATATGCTGGTGAATTTTTCTTATATAAAGCGAATGCTTTTTCTGGTTCATTTTCAACGCAATAAGCCAATGTTATCCATGGATTATTGTGGCAGAAGACACTACCATTTTCTTTATGTCCTGGTGGATAACTTGAAATTTCACCTAGTTCTAAATGATATTTTTTATAAGTTGGATATAAAACTTCAATTCCATAATCATTTTCAAGATATTTTTCTACGCTCTTTAAAGCAAGTTTTCCATAACCTAATTCATGACCTACCATAGCATATGTACAGAAACCATTTGATTCTATAAATATCTTGCCATCTTCGCATTCTTTACTTCCTATTTTTTGTGAGAAAGCATCGTAAGCACGAATGAACCATTCGCCATCCCATCCATCTTTTAAGATAGCATCATTGATAATTCCAAGATATTTTTCCGTCTTTTTAACATCGCTTTCTTTTCCATAGTGTTTTGCAATTTCGATAAATTCTTTTGCATATTTTATAAACATTCCGGCAATGAAAACGGATTCTGCTTTATGTGATTCTTTATTGCTTGTTGTTTGGAATGATTCTCCTGGAACTGAACTAAAGCAATTCAAATTTAGACAATCGTTCCAGTCGGCCCTTCCAATCAAAGGAAGATTATGTGGACCTAGATTGTTTTCGGTAAATTCAATGCTTCTTACAAGATGTTCGTAAAGTGGTTTTTCGCTTCCTTCAACATTATTAAATGGAGTTGGAACATCTAAAATTGAAAAATCACCTGTTTCTTTAATGTATGCGCTAGTTGCTGCAATAAGCCATAATGGATCATCATTGAAACCACAACCAACATCAGCATTTCCCCTTTTTGTTAATGGTTGATATTGGTGATATGTTGATCCATCTTCAAATTGAATTGAAGCAATATCAATAATTCTCTGTTTAGCTTTTTCTGGAATCAAATGAACAAAACCCAATAAATCTTGACAGGAATCTCTAAAGCCCATTCCTCTACCAGTTCCGCTTTCAAAATATGAGGCGCTTCTTGACATACAATAAGTCATCATACATTGATATTGGTTCCAAATATTTGCCATTCTATTGAATTTATCATCTTCAGATTTGACAGAAAAAATACTTAATAAATTTTCCCAATATTTCGCTAAATCATTAAACGCTTTATCAACTTTTTCTTCAGAATTATATTTATTCATTAATTCATATGCTTTTTCTTTATTAATAACATTTGGAGCAATGAATTTTTCTTCATCTTTGTTTTCAACATAACCCAGAATAAAAATTATAGTTTTAGTTTCGTTTGGCTGAAGTTTAATTGAAAAATGATGGCATCCAATTGGTTCATTTCCATAACAGATTTCGTTTTTTGTTTTATTATCTTCTATAACTTCTGGACTATCCCATCCATTAAGTGAACCTAAAAATGATTCTCTTTCAGTATCAAATCCATTGTGTTTTTGGTTTGCATAAAAGAAACAATAGTGGTTTCTTCTTTCTCTATATTCGGTTTTATGATAAATAGTATTTTCATCTACCTCAACTTCAGCGATGTTTAAATTGCGTTGGAAGTTTGTTGAATCATCGATTGTGTTATATAAACAAAATTCAACTACTCCATAGAGGTCGATATTTCTTGTTTTATTGGAAACGTTTGTCAATTTAAGTTCATTAATTTCACAATTTGAACCTAATGGAACGAAACAAAGGAGATTACAGGAAATATCGTTCTTGGAGCTTAAGAATCTAGAGTAGTTAAGACCATGATGACATTCATATGAGTCAAGCATGGTTTTTGTAGGAAGGAAACCAGGATTCCATACACACTCTTCATCTTTAATATAATAAAAACGTGCACCAGTATCGCGAGGAACGTTATTATATCTAAATCTAGTTAACCTACGAAGTTTTGCATCCTTATAAAAAGAGTATCCTCCGCAAGTATTACTAATTAAACTGAAAAATTCTTCATTACCTAAATAATTGATCCATGGCAATGGTGTATTTGGGGTATTAATAACATATTCTTTTGCTTTATCATCAAAATATCCATATTTCATAAAATTTTCAGCCCTTCTTCGAAATAGTAAGCGCTTACATTACTTAAATATAATTACTTAAACGATTTCGTTAATATGCTTTTATTTTATTCATATATAGACTAAATTCAACAAAAATAAAACGAAATAATTTCGAAAAATATTCGATAGAATCGACATATATTATATTAATATAATATATAAGGATTTTCGTAAAAAATTTAAATTTTTAATTTGTTGACATTCGAAAGAAGTAATATTTATAATAATATCGAAATCGATTTCGAAAGCGCTTACATTATGATTAGAGTAAAAGATATCGCAAAAAAATGTGGAGTATCAACAGCCACAGTTTCTAAAGCATTACACAATAGTAAGGAATTGAATCCTGATACTATTTCTTTAGTTTGTAAGACCGCTAAAGAAATGGGATACATTCCAAACGCTACTGCAAGATCTCTAAAATTAAGAAAAACTTATAGTATTGGTGTCTTGTTTGTTGATAAAACTGGAACCGGGTTAGAGCACGAATACTTTTCTTCTATTTTAGAAGCTATAAAGGCAGAGGCGGAAGCATTAGGATATGATATTACTTTTATTTCAGATAACTTAGGCAACGCAAGAACTTCATATTTAGAGCACGCGCGTTATAGAAGTATTGATGGTGTAGTTATAGCTTCAGCTGATTATGATAGCGATAAGGTTATTGAATTAGTTAATAGTGAGATTCCTACGGTAACTATCGATTACATCTACAATAAATCAAGCGCGGTTATGTCAGATAACGTCGAAGGATTAGAAAGTATTGTTAAATATGCAGCAAGTAAAGGTCATAAAAAAATTGCATTTATACATGGCGAAATTACTGATGTTACAAATAAACGTATTGCAGGTTTCCATAAAGCAATGAGCGAATTAAATTTGGTAGTCGATAAAGAATATATTAGAGAAGGAATTTACCATGATCCTAAATCTAGTGGTAGAGAAACCAAAAAATTATTAAGTCTTGATGAAAGACCAACATGCATCATTTATCCTGATGATATTTCATTAATTGGTGGAATGACCGCAATTCAACAAGCTGGTCTTAAGGTTCCAGAAGATATAAGCGTAGTTGGATATGATGGAACTAATATTTCAAGGATATTAAGACCAATTCTTACTTCATACATTCAAAATAGTGTGGAACTTGGTAAATGTGCAGTTAAAAATTTAATCGAAAGAATTGAAAACCCTAAAGTTTTTGTCCCTACAATAATTCATATTAAAGGAACATTACAAGAGGGGCAAACAGTCGTTGATGTTAAATAAAGGTTATAAATGCGTCGAGCATTATAATAGATAACTTGATTTTCGGAGGTAAACAAAAATATGAAAAAATCAGTTAAATTATTAATGAGTTTAGCAGCTATATCACTTCTTGGTGGAGCAGTCACAGGTTGTGGAGGATCTACAAATTGTCCAGAATGCCCAGAATGCCCAGACACTCCAGTTACACCAGATGAAGATAAGAGCGGAGCTATTCTCAACATTAGATGCTGGAACAATGAATTCCAAAACAGATTCAGATCATACTATCCAGATTATGTAAAAACAGAAGGTGACTATGATATTTTAAGAGATGGAACTAAAGTTAAATGGATTATCGTCGCTAATGATGGTGGTGCTTATCAAACAGCTTTAGATGAAGCTTTAAAGAATCAAGATTCAGTTAAAGATGATGAAAAGGTTGATATTTTCCTTTCAGAAGCTGACTATATTACAAAATATAAAGATTCTGAATATACTCTTGATGTCATTAAAGATGTTGGTTTATCAACAAGCGATATTAATGATCAATATGCCTATACTCAAGAAGTTGCTACAAGTAGTAGTGGTTCATTAAAGGGCGTTACATGGCAAGCAGCTCCTGGTTTATTTGCTTATCGTAGAGATTTAGCTAAGAAAGTTTTTGGAACTGATGATCCAGTAAAAGTTCAAGAACAATTATCAAGCTGGGATAAATTTAATGCCGCTGCCGCAAAAGCAAAAGAAAAAGGCGTTTATATGTTATCAGGTTATGATGATTCATATCGTACCTATAGCAATAACATGGGTCAAAAATGGGTTAGTGATGATGGCGTCTTATCAATTGCTCCAAAAATGAAACAATGGGTCGATGACACAAAGAACTTTGTTGATAAAGGATATTGTGGAACTTCAACATTATGGAGTGGTCAATGGGCAGCTGATCAAGGTCCAAATGGTAACCCAGTTTTAGGTTTCTTCTATTCAACTTGGGGTATTAACTTCACACTTTTAGGAAATTCTCTTGCTGATTCAAGTGCTCCTCAACAAGTTGGTAATGGTTTGTTTGGTCAATATGCAGTTTGTGAAGGACCAGAATCATATTATTGGGGTGGAACATGGATCCACGCAGCAAAAGGTACAGATAATATTAAGCAAATTAAAGATATTATGCTTAATCTTACTTGCTCAAGAACAGTTATGAGCTCAATTACAAAGATTGAACAAGATTATACAAATACTGTTTCTGGTATGGATACAATCGCTAACGATAAATCATTCGGTAGTGCTTTCTTAGGCGGACAAAACCATATCGCATTATTTGCTAAATCAGCAGCTAAGATTGATTGCTCAAATATGAGTGGTTATGACCAAGCTTGTAACGAAGGTTTCCAAAATGCAATGCACGATTACTTTGCTGGAACAGTTTCTTACGAAAAAGCACTCGCTAACTTCAAATCAACAATTAGCGAAAAACACCCAGAAGTTACATTTAATTTCTAGTAAGTTTAAAAAAAATAGTTATTTTTCCTAGGGCAAAAAAAGCCCTAGGAAAATGTTTTTATAAAAATAATGAAAGGAGATTTTATGGCGAAATCAAAGTCTAGTTTAGTCGGCGAACTTGTTATTATGCCTAATGGCACTACGCGTAGAATTAACAAAAATGTTTCATATAGTAAATGGGGATACATATTTTTAATTCCTTTTTTCGTTATTTTTATAATTTTCCAATTTGTGCCATTATTTGAAACAGTTTTTTATTCAATGTTTGAATATTATTTCAAGTTAGGCATACATCAAGTTGGTCCAAATTGGAATAATTTTGGGAATTTTGGGAAATTATTTACTAATCCAGATTTTTATAAATATTTTGGAAATACATTAGTTTTGTGGATTATAGGCGCAATTCCTCAATTTGTTTTTGCACTTTTATTTGCTGTTTGGTTTACAGATCAAAGATTAAAACTTAAATGTTCAGGCTTCTTCAAAGCTGTTGTTTATATGCCAAATTTAATTATGGCTTCAGCTTTTGGTTATTTATTCTATATGTTATTTGGTTTAAATGGACCATTTACGATGATAGCGAGAGCTTTAGGTAGCGATATTATTTTTGGTGAAAGTATTTGGGCAACAAGACTTATTATTGCCGGAATTAATATCTTAATGTGGACTGGAAATACTTGTATTTTATTAATGTCTGGTATTATGGGGATTGATGAATCCGTTTTTGAATCTGCAAGACTTGATGGTGCGGGTGGATTTAGAACATTTAAAAATATTACAATGCCTCTTTTGATGCCTATCTTCGTTTATGTATTTATAACATCTATGATAGGTGGTATTCAAATGTTTGATGCTGCACAAATTTATACGCAAACAACTGGCGGACCAAATATGTCTAGCAAGACCTTAATTATGTATTTAAACAACTTAATTATGACGTCTAAAAATTATGGTATGGCTGGTGCTTTAAGTGTTGTTTTGTTTATCATCACAGGTATTTTATCTATCTTTGTCTTTAAAACTTTAACTCCTGTTTATAATGCCGCAAAAGCTGAAAAGAAGGAAAGAAAGAAGAGACAACTTTGGAATAAGATGAACAATAAGGAATATGGGGAGGTAATCATTTATGAGTCAAGAGATGTTACAAATAGAAGCTCGAAATAAATCACATAAAAGCGAAAAATTCACTTTAAATTTGTATAGATTCTTTGTTTATATTGTTTTAATTATAATGGCAATTACTTGCTTGTTTCCTTTCTATATAATGCTTGTAAATTGCACAAGAACTAATATTGAAATTCAAAGAGAAGTTTCGTTTTGGTTTGGAACAAATTTTATTAACAATCTTGTTAATTTATTTAATAATGATCAAGTTCCAATTGCATCAGCAATGAAAAATAGTTTATTTGTTGCTACAATTTCAGCGACACTTACTACTTATTTCAGCGCCTTAACTGCTTATGCTACACATATTTATAACTTTAAGGGCAAAAAATTTATTACTACATTCATCATGGCAATAATGATGATTCCTACACAAGTTTCGGCAATTGGTAGTTTATTAATGTATTATCAAATTCAAGCTGCAATTCCTGGACTAAAATTACTTGATACTTTCTGGCCTTTAACAATTCCTGCAATTTGCGCACCTGTAACTTATTTCTATATTAAGCAATATATGGATAGTGTTTTACCAACAGAAGTTATTGAAGCTGCTAGAGTTGATGGAAGTTCGGAAATTGGTATATTCCATAGAATGGTTTTACCAATGATTAAACCAGCTTTATCTGTTCAATTTATATTTGCTTTCGTTTCAAATTGGAATAATTATTTCTTCCCAGGATTAATTCTTACAAGTAAAAATAAGTACACACTTCCAATTTTAATTTCTCAATTGAAATCTAGTGATCCTACAACATTTGATTATGGGCAAATCTATTGCTTAATGACAATTGTTGTTCTTCCATTAATTATTGTTTACTTTATACTTTCAAAGAATATTATTAAGGGTTTAACTTCGGGGGCAGTTAAAGGTTAAAAATTAATTAATAATCATTCTAATTATCAATTTAGTTAGAATGATTTTTTTATTCGAAAAGGAGTGGTTTATGAAAATTGAAGGGGTTTCTGCACGTGAATTTTTAAAAAGTGCATATGTGAAAGCAACTGAAATTTATAAAGAATACTATGTTTCTGATGCTCAATATTTAGATTTTAATAATGAAGTTTTATTGTGTATTTCATATAAAAATAAAAGAGCACCTTTTATATATGAATTATTAAAAAATGAAGTTGTTCATAATTATATTAATACCATTGATGAAACATGTTTAATTTATATTGATGAAAAGGACTCATTTTTCATTGATGAATGTAAAATTCATCATCAAATCCCACATGAAATTCATTTGTGCATATTAAAATGCATACACGAACTTGATAGCTTTGGTGGCTTTTTAAACGAGAAAAATGAACACATTATTGATTTAAAGAGTAAAAGAGTTGGGCCACATTATGATGTTAATTTACTTTTAGGAGATAGAACAAAATTTGAGGAGCCATTATTGTCTACTCCGAAATCAGTAGTTAATTCGCTTGGGTTTGGGAGCTTTAGAGCTGATTCTAATTATCAAGTTTTATCAACAAGATGGGATATTAGGCCTGAAGAAAATGGAAACCCATTCAATAGACAGTTTTATATATTAGAAAATTCAAAAATAATATTTTATAGCGGTGAAATTTCAGAGGATATTATAGAAGCGCATTGTAAGCATGGAGTTAACAAAACTATAATTTTTTATAGAACCAAAGACTTAGAAATAAAAAGAACTATATTTTTAATTCCTCAAGAAAAGAGTCTTCCAACAGCAGTTGAAACACAAATTATCGAAGTTAAAAATTTAACAAAATTAGATAGGGATTTAGAAATTGTTTGTACTGGAATGTTTGGCTTATCAAATCCAAGTTGTCAAGAGGTTGATATTATTTATCAAACAGTTATTACTCAATCAAGAATTTTAAAGATAAACAACAAAATTGCTGCCATTATTCCTGATTATTATCCAATTTATTTTAAGGATCATATTAGATTTGCAACAATTAAAGATGATAGTGGATTCTTTGAGGAATTTACACAAGATTCTACTGGATTTTTAGGGAATGGGAATATTAATCGACCAGAAGGAATCAACTCTTTTGACAATCAGTTAAGAATGACTGGAAGCAGTTTTTTTGCTTTGAAAAAGAAATTCACCTTAAAATCAAAAGATTCACACAATATTATTGAATTTGTTGGGTGCACGATGGCTGAGAAGTCGGATGATATTTATGAAAAAATTGATAATGAATTCTTAAATTTAGTTTCTAAATATAATGATTATAAAAAAGTTTACAAAATATTAATAAACAAGGAAAAGAGTTTTGAAAATTACAAAAACTATTTGCAAATTAAAACAGATGATAAAATTTTTGATTCTTATGTAAACAACACATTACCATTTCAAGTTTTATACCAAACTTTTATTTCTAGAAGTTTTGCGCAAACTCAAAAAGGTTATAGAGAAATTGGATTTAGAGAGATACAAGACTTATATGGTTCATTACCATATTTAATAACTTCTGGACAAGCAAAATTAGCTGAAGCTTTATTATCAAAATGGATTGAAAATGTATATGAATTCGGTTATGCAAATCATAATTTTTACTATAAAGGGAAAGAACCTGGGATGTGTAGTGATGATCAAATTTGGTTGTTAGAAGCTGTTTTTAAATATGTTTCGTTAACAAATAATAAAGATTTTTTAGATAAGAAATTTAAGATTGCAGGAAAAAATAAGAAAAGAAAATTAATAGATACTTTAAAAGCAATTATTCTTTATAGCTCAGAAATAAGTGTAGGAAAACATGGTTTGCCTCTTTTGGATTGTGCAGACTGGAACGATTGTTTAAAAATCGATGACGATTATTTAGATGGCCCTACAAAAGAAAAAAATTATTTAAAACAATTAAAGAAAAATAATTCTAAATTTGGAGTTAAGTTTGAGTCGAATTATAGTGAGTCAATAATGAATGCATTTCTTTTGATTAACGGCATGAAAGATCTTTTGTTGGTTATTGATGAAGATGACTTTAAAAAGACTTTGAATTATGAAATTAATAAACTTACTGATGCCGTCAATAAAAGTGCATATGTGAATGGTTATTATGTTAGAGTGTTAATTAATAAACCAAATATGAACAATATAAAATTTATTGGAAGCAAAGGTGACAATCTTTCGGAAGATTCATCGATTTTAAATGGTTCATATTATTTAAATAGTTTTTCGTGGAGTTTATTAAGTGATACAGCTGATGAAGTAAAAATTAGTGAAATGCTTGATGCGATTGAGTCAAAACTTAAAACGGAAGCAGGTTTCATGCTTTGTTCTAAACATAACTTAAAACTTGCAGGTTCTACATCTGCATCGACTGACCATTATTTCTTGGGAGATAGAGAAAATGGAGGTGTATTTAAGCATGCAACTATGATGTTTACGGCATCTTTATTAAAGAAAGCTAAAACTGTGGAATGTGATAAATTGAGAGAAAGAATGTTAGATGATGCATTTTATATGTTAGATAGAGTTTTGCCTTATAAAACACTAGAGAATCCATATATGTTAAAAGGAAATCCAAGATTTTGTACACAATATAATAACTCAATAACAAATGAAAATATTGGACCTATTTTGAGTGGAACAGCAACGTGGTTAACTTTGACAATAATGGAAATGATTGGTGTGTCATATTCTAAGAAATACTTGTTGATTAGACCTGAACTGCCAAAAAACTTTACACATTTAAATGTGAAAATTAGATTGGATCAAAAAACGTACTTGGAAATCGATATGAACAAACCAAAAGATACATATTCAAATTATAAGAATGCTATATATATTTTAGATAATGAAGCATCGAATTTTGAGATTCCTAAGTTTGATGATGGGAAGGTTCATAAGTTAATCATAAATTTTAAGTAAAAATCAAAATTTAATTAGAAAAATACCTCTATATTGAGGTATTTTTTGTAGTATTTTGATTAAAACAAATCTTAAATTATTTCGAATATAGCAGTATTATTTTTGATAGCAATTTGTTTTGTAAATTTTTTCTTCGTCATATCAGTAAAAAAATATTGATATAAACCAAAATCCATTATACAATTTAGAAGTAAAACTGGAGGTAATTATGGAAAAGCTTAAAACAGTAACCATGAAACAACTAAGCCGTTACCCTGTTTATCTTAGATTCCTTTTAAATCAAAGAGATGAAGGATTCAAGACAACGAGTGCACCAATAATTGCTAAAGGATTGGGTTTTAATGAAGAAAAAGTTCGTAAAGATTTACAAGTTGTTGCAACTAGTTCAGGAAAACCTAAATCTGGAAGAAACATTGATGAAATAATTAACGACATTGAAACGTTTCTTGGGTATAACGACACAAATGATGCAATTATTGTTGGAACAGGTCATTTAGGTCAAGCATTTCTCAATTATCATGGTTTTGATGATTACGGATTAAACATTCTTGTTGGATTCGATATTGATCCTAAAGTTGTTGATACCGAAGTAAATGGGAAGAGAATCTATTCCATATATAAAATGGAAAACTTGATTCCAAGATTAAATGTTCATATCGCAATTCTTACAGTTCCAAGTGAAGCTGCTCAAGAAATTGTTGATAAACTCGTTAATGTTGGAATTAAAGCAATATGGAATTTTGTTCCTGTTCACTTAGATGTTCCAGATGATGTTGTAGTTGAAAATGTTAATCTTGCAAGTTCTTTAGCAATTTTGTCTCATAAGTTAAAAGATAGAGAACTCAAAAAGATTAACGAAAAGTAGTAACCAAAATTAGGGAGAATTAGGGAGAGAAAAAATGGAAGAAAAAGAATTAAATCAAGAAGCTGTTAAAGAAGTTGATGAACTTGTCAAAAAAGGTCAAGTAGCCTTAGATGAATTTTTAAAGCTTAATCAAGAGCAAGTTGATTATATTGTTGCAAAATGTAGTGTTGCTGGTCTTGATCATCATGGTGATTTAGCAGCTGCCGCAATTAACGAAACAAAGCGTGGTATTTTTGAAGATAAGGCAACTAAAAATTTATTTGCTTGCGAATATATTGTAAACAATATGCGTCATCTTAAAACTGTTGGTGTTATTAGTAGTGATCCTGTTACTGGAATTACTGAAATTGCAGATCCACTTGGTGTTATTTGTGGTATTACTCCTGTTACCAACCCAACTAGTACAGTTATTTTTAAATCATTAATTTGTTTAAAAACAAGAAATCCAATTATTTTTGCATTCCATCCAAATGCACAAAATTGTTCAAAGATGGCTGCACAAATCATGCGTGACGCTGCTGTTGCAGCTGGTGCACCAAAAGATTGTATTCAATGGATTGAACATCCATCGATGGACGCAACAAGTGCTTTAATGAATCATCCAGGAATCGCAACAATTTTAGCAACTGGTGGTAATTCAATGGTTAAAGCAGCTTATAGTTGTGGGAAACCTGCAATGGGTGTTGGTGCGGGAAACGTTCCTTGCTATATAAATAAATCAGCAAATGTTGAACAAGCTGTTAATGATGTTGTTATTTCAAAATCATTTGATAATGGTATGATTTGCGCTTCTGAATCAGCATGTTTTGTTGATAAAGAAATTTATGATGAAGCTGTAAAATTATTTAAGAGATTTAAAGTTTATTTTGCTACTGAAGAAGAAAAACTCAAACTTGAAAAATTCATGTTTGGCGTAACTTCAAAAGAAGCAGATTATGAAAATAAAGCTAGACTTAATCCAATAGTTGCTGGTATGAGTCCACAAAATATTGCAAAAAATGCAGGTATTGAGGTTCCTGATGATTGCGTAATTATTGCGGTTAAATGCAAACATGTTGGGCCTAAAGAAATTATGTCTAGAGAAAAACTTTCACCAGTTCTTGCTTTCTACAAAGTTGAAGATGAAGTTGAAGGTTTCAAAAAGTGCAAGGAAATGCTCGAATTTAATGGTTTAGGTCATACTGCAGCAATTCATTGTAAAGAACAACAAATGGCAGATGATTTTGGTGAAAATTGTGCTGCTTTACGTATTGTTTGGAATTCTCCATCCACTTTTGGTGGTATTGGTAATGTTTATAACTCATTCTTACCATCACTTACTTTAGGTTGTGGTTCTTATGGACACAATTCAATTGGTGGTAACGTTAGTGCTGTTAATTTACTTAATGTTAAGAAAGTTGGAAAGAGGAGAAATACAATGCAATGGTTTAAGGTTCCACAAAAAATCTATTTTGAAAGAAATTCAATTCAATATTTGCAAAGTTGCAAGAGTGTAGGAAAAGTCTTTATTGTTACAGATCGTTCAATGGTTGATTTAGGATTTGTTAACAAAATTACTGAACAACTTAATTTAAGAAGAGACCCAGTTCAAATTCAACTTTTCTGCGATGTTGAACCAGATCCAGATATTTCAACAGTTAAAAAAGGTGTTGAATTAATGAACAACTTTAGACCTGATACAATTATTGCATTGGGTGGAGGTAGTCCAATGGATGCTGCAAAAGGTATGTGGTTATTCTATGAACATCCAGAAGTTAACTTTGATGATTTAAAACAAAAATTTATGGATATTCGTAAGAGAGCATTCAAATATCCTGAACTTGGTCGTAAGTCAAAATTAATCTGTATCCCAACCACTTCAGGTACTGGTAGTGAAGTTACTCCATTTGCTGTTATTAGTGATAAAGCACACTTTAAGAAATATCCATTGACTGATTATAGTCTTACTCCAACTATTGCAATTGTTGATCCAGAATTCACAACAAATATTCCTGCAAAATCAACAGCAATGACTGGTATGGATGTCTTAACTCATGCTATCGAAGCTTATACAAGTGTTCTTGCAAGCGACTTTACAGATGGTCTTGCATTACAAGCTATCAAACTTGTATTTGAATATTTACCAAGAGCTGTTAAAGATGGGTCACATGACTTAGTTGCAAGAGAAAAGATGCACAATGCCGCTACTATTGCAGGTATGGCATTTGCAAATGCTTTCCTTGGTATGACACACTCACTTGCACATAAAGTTGGTGCTGAATTCCATACAGTTCATGGTTATACATGTAGTGTATTACTTCCATATGTCATTAGATATAATGGTCAAGTTCCAACCAAACTTAGTGTTTGGCCAAAATATAATGAATATTGCTGCGATAAAAAGTATTTAGATATTTGTAATTTACTTGGTATCAAAGCAGATTCGCCTGCCGATGCAACTAATAAGCTTGCTGATGCAGTTACAAACTTAGCCAAAGAAATTGGCTTAGGAACAAGCTTTAAAGAAATGGGAATTGATAAGAAAGAATTTGAAAGCAAGATTCAAGAAATTGCAGTTTTAGCTTATGAAGATCAATGTTCCCCAGCAAACCCAAGAGTTCCAATTGTTAAAGATATGGAAATCATTTTAGAAAAGAGTTACGAAGGAGTAAAATAGTATGGTAAACGTTGCAGTTTGTGTAGGTAGTTCTTGCCACTTAAACGGCAGTTATGATGTTATTGAAGCTATGAAAAAAGCCTTAAAGGACAACAATATTGAAGATAAAGTTGTCCTTAAAGGGACTTTCTGCTTGAATAAATGCGGAAATCATGGTGTAAATATCAAAGTAGATGATGAAATTATTACTGGCGTTACTTTAGATAATTTTGAGGAAGTTTTTAAAAAATACATTTTAAGTAAGGTTCAGTAAGGAAAGTCTGAAGGAACCTTATGAAATATTGCTTAATTAGTGAGAAAAACAATTGTAAGAGTTGTTACAAATGTATTCGTAATTGTCCTACTAAATCAATTTCGTTTAGTGATAATCAAGCCTCAATTATTCATGATGAATGTATTTTATGTGGGCATTGTTATTTGGTTTGCCCTCAAAATATTAAAGTCATTCGTGATGATTTAGTTAGAGTTAAAGAACTAATTGGCAGTGGTAAAAAAGTAATAGCTTCTATTGCACCATCTTTCATTGTTGAATATGGTGTAAGTTTTGAAAAAATGAAAGAAGCATTATTGAAACTTGGTTTTTATGATGCTGAAGAAACTGCAATTGGTGCAACAATTGTCAAGAATGCATATGATGAAATGTTAAATAAAAATGATAGAGATATCATTATTTCATCATGCTGTCATAGCATTAATTTATTAATGCAAAAACACTATCAAGATCTTCTTCCTTTTCTTGCAGATACAATGTCACCAATGGTGGCTCATGGTCAAGATATTAAAAGAAGATATCCTGAAGCAAATGTGGTTTTTATTGGACCATGTATTGCAAAGAAGGATGAATCAGATAAAAACAATAAATATGTTGATGCTGTCCTAACATTTATTGAATTTTCAAAATGGTTAGAAGAATCTAATATTAAATTAGAAAAAGAAGAAAAACCTTTAGTTATTGAAAAGAGTAAAGCAAGACTTTTCCCAACTAGTGGAGGAGTTTTGAATACAATGGATAAAGCAAATAAAGAATATGATTATCTTGTTGTTGATGGAATGGATAATGTTTTAAATGCTTTAAAAGATATTAGAGAAGGCAAAGTTCATAAATGTTTTATTGAAATGTCAGCATGTAGTGGAAGTTGTATTAATGGGCCTGCAATCAATGATTCGTCACGCGCGCTTGTGGCAAATTATTTAACTATACATAAATTTGCAGGTAATAAAGATTTTGATGTTAATAAAGAAATTAAATATGAAAATATTAAAAGACCATACAATCCGATTTTAACGACTAAAGCTATGCCTAGTGAAACTGAAATTCAAGAGTGTTTAAAGAAAATGGGCAAATCTAGCAAAAATAAGGAATTAAATTGTGGGTGTTGTGGGTATAACACTTGTCGAGATAAGGCAATTGCAATTATTGAAGGAAAAGCTGTTAAAGAAATGTGTCTACCATATTTAATGGAAAAGGCTGAAAGTTTTAGTGATAACATCGTTAGCAATACTCCAAATGGTTTAATGGTTTTAAACGAATCTTTAAACATTGAATTAATTAATAAAGCCATGTTAAGAATAATTGGTTTAGAAGATTCTAGAGATGTTATAGGTAAAAATATTACAACTATTATGGATCCTGAAGATTTCGTGAGTTGTTTAGATGGAATGGATACTATTAAAGGCAAGAAAGAATATTTAAGTGAATACAATAAATATATCGAAGAAACTCTTGTTCATGATGAAAAATTCCATTTAATTTATTGTGTTATTAGAGATGTAACTGAAGAAGAAATTGCAAAACAGCAAAAAGATGAACTTGTTCAAAAGTCAGTTGATATTGCAAATAAAGTTATTGATAAGAATATGAGAAGCGTCCAAGAAATTGCTTCATTACTTGGCGAAACTGCAGCTGAAACTAAAGTTGCATTAAGTGCATTAAAGGATACTTTAAAAGATGACAATCAATAATTATGTGACCGAAGTTGGCGGGTTAAGTTATAACCATGTTGGTGAACAACTTTGTGGTGATCATTATCAAGTTGTAAGACCTGATGAAAACACCACAGTTATTGTTTTGGCTGATGGATTAGGAAGTGGCGTTAAAGCCTCTATTTTATCTACGCTCACGAGTGAAATTATATCGACAATGATGGCGAATAACCTCTCAATTGAGGAATGCGTTAAAACAATTGCAGAAACACTTCCTGTTTGTAAAGAAAGAGGAATTGCATATTCTACTTTTACCATTTTAAAGATATCTAATAACAAATTTGTTCAAATATATAATTTCGATAATCCGGAACCAATTTTATTAAGGGATGGAAAAGAAGAAAAAATTCCAACTTCTGTAATAGAAATTGAAGGCAAGAAAATTTATCGCGGAGAAATTGAAGCAAGATTATATGACACATTTATTTTATTAAGTGATGGTACAATTCATGCAGGACTTGGTGCATCAATGAACTTTGGTTGGGAAAGACCACAGATTGTCGATTATATGTGTGCTTTATACAATGAAAGCTATAGTAGCAAAACATTAGCAACCGAACTTGTAAGCCATTGTAATGATTTATATGGTGGTAAACCTGGCGATGATACGACCGCACTTGTCTTAAGAATTAGAAAAAGACAACAAGTAAATTTATTAATGGGTCCTGCAAGTAATATTGATGATGATAAAAATATGTTAAGTTTATTTTTTGCTAAAGAAGGTAAACATATAGTTTGTGGAGGATCAACCAGTAATATGGTTGCAAAATATTTAAATAAGCCATTAGTTATGAATACTGACTATATTGATAAAGAAATTCCTCCAACTAGCACCTTAGAAGGTGTAGACTTAGTAACTGAAGGAATAATTACGATTAATAAAGTATTGTCATACGCAAAAAATACTTTAGAGGACAATCAAGATTATTTCGAGTGGTGCTTTAAACAGGATGGTGCAAGTGAAATTGCTAGGATGTTGTTTGAGGAAGCAACCGACATTAATTTCTTTGTTGGTTGTGCTGTAAACCCAGCACATCAGCAGCCAGGAGTTAAAATAAATTTCACAATTAAGATGCAACTTATTGACCAACTCGCAAAAACCCTTAAAATAATGGGGAAACGCATTAAAGTTAGTTATTTCTAGGAGAATGAATTATGCTTAAATTTGACACAAACGTACAAGAACTTAAATACAAGGTCTTAAGGGAAGTAGCAAGATCTACTTTTAAAGGAACATTATTAGAAGATTATAACGAAATTCCAAAGATTATTGTTCCAGGGCCAAAACCATCAATGCGTTGCTGCATTTATAAAGAAAGAGCAATTGTTTTAGAAAGAATGAAACTTGCTACTGGCGGCAATAAAGAAAGAGATAATGTTGTCGAAGTTATGAATATAGCTTGTGATGAATGTCCAGTCGGTGGTTATACTGTTACTCACAATTGTAGAGGTTGTATTGCTCATAGATGTGAAAAAGCATGTATGAGACACTGTATTTCATTTGACCCAGAAACTAGACAAGCAAAAATTGATAAAACAAAATGTGTTAATTGTGGTCTTTGTGCAAAGGCATGTCAATATGGTGCAATTTTGAACTTCAAGAGACCTTGCGAATCTGCATGTAAAGTGAATGCAATTTCAATGGGCGAAGATTTTGCTGCAAAAATTGATGATTCAAAGTGTATTCAATGTGGAAGTTGTGTTTCACAATGTCCATTTGGTGCAATTATGGATAAATCATCAATTGTCGATGTAATTAATACAATTAAAGATAGTGATTTCAGCAAGAAATATAACATTTATGCTGTTGTTGCTCCTTCAATTTCAAGTCAATTTAAATATGCAACATTAGGGCAAGTTGTTAGTGCAATCAAAGAACTTGGTTTCCATAGTGTTGTTGAGGCTGCATTAGGTGCGGATATGGTTGCTTATAGTGAAGCTCATGAACTTGCAGAAAGAGGGAAATTAACATCTTCTTGCTGTCCTGTATTTGTTAATTTCATTAATAAAAAATATCCTGAACTTGTGCCATATATTTCAAGCAATTTATCACCAATGGCTGCTATCTCAGAATATTTAAAGAAAGTTGATCCAACATGTAAGATTGTATTTGTTGGACCATGTATTGGTAAGAAAGGCGAAATTAAGAAAGATAGAGTTAAACCACTTGTTGATTACGTTTTAACTTTTGAAGAATTACAAGCTTTAATTGATAGTAGGGATATTGATTGTTCTAAACTTGAAGAAAGCAAACTTGATAATGCTTCATATTATGGAAGAATTTTTGCAAGATGTGGTGGATTAACTGATGCTGTTAAAGAAGCATTGAAAGAATCAAATGTTGAATTTGAAGTTAAAGGTGCTCAATGTGACGGAATTCAAAATTGCAAGGCTGCTTTAGACAAACTTAAAGCAGGAACTGAAGATTTCAACTTTATTGAAGGTATGGCTTGCGTTAATGGTTGTATTGGTGGTCCATGTTGTTTAACTCATGAATTTAGAGATAAAGCAGAAGTTGATAAATATGGTATGCAAGCTAAAGAAAAGACAATTTTAGATGCTATAAAAGCTGTTAAACAATAAATATAATAAAATAAGCGCTACCCGAATAAGGCGGCGCTTTTTTTGATATTTAGAATTTAACACTAATCTTGAAGAATGTTGATTCCTTCGAATCAAGATAGAGTGTGAACTTATTTTGTTCAATTATGGTTTTTAATGTTTCAAGGTTGACATTTGTTGTTACAGATGATGGATGAGTACCAACTTTTGAATAAAATGCTTCATAAACTTGTTCTTTATTTTCTTCTTTAATTTTGCAACCTGAATTATAAACAGAAAAATAAGTATTTCCATTATCTTTAAATAATGCAACTTGGATAATTCCATTAAAATCTACATTTTTAATAGCGTTTTCAATTAATATCTTTGTTAATGTAGAAACGTCTTTTTTATCACTACTTAACATTATTTTTGGTTCAATATTTTTGACAAATTCAACATGATTATTAAAGCAAATTGCATCATAAGAAACAGAAATTTGTTCAACCAAGTTACTTAAATCGAATTCTTCTTTAATAATTTCCTCGGGTTGTTCTTCTTGAACTATCTTGTGTTCGACTGGATTTGGATTTCCAATATCTTCGACAATTAAATACATATTATTTGTTTCGTTTAAGATATTTTGCACCCATCGATTTTTCTCGTTTGTGCTTTTTAAAGTTAAAGCATTTTCTTTAATATTGTTTATTGGGGTTTTGATATTATTTTTTATTCTTCCAATATATTGCTCTTTATCTTTTTCGGCTTTTAAAATAGGTTTAATAATCATTTTGGTTAAAGATATACTCAAAATAAAAACGATAATCCAAGCAACAAAAAGACATATTGAAAGCGGAATTATATTGATTAAACTTGTCTCTAAATCTACTTTTAAAACAAAATAGTTATATGCAAAATAACCACAATCTAATAATAAAAATAAAAAGAAAGTTGTAAGGCAAATTACAAGCCCAATTTTTCTTCTAATTGCGCTAATCATTTCAGTGTTTTCGTTTTCCATTTTAAGTTCCTCGATTTAACAATAATTATTATACATTTTAAAAGAAACTTATTTTTATTTTTCTTCTTTATAAGTGTGAAAAATATTAAAATATTAATTGGAAGGTGATACATAATGGAAAGAAAAGATATTGAAAAATTAACATTGAAAGAAAAGTGCTATTTTTTAAGTGGTGCTAATAATTGGGAAACAGTTGAATTAAAGAAAATTGGATTGAAATCTATCTTAATGACTGATGGTCCTTATGGAATTAGAAAAGTTTTAAAGGGTAGTGGAATTGGTGATGAACAATCTGTTAAAGCAACTGCTTTTCCAACGAATGTTGTTCTTGGATCTACTTTTAATAAAGAACTAGCATATAAGTTTGGTCATGCATTAGGGGAAGAAGCAAAACATTATAATGTTGATATGGTTTTGGGTCCTGGTATTTGTATTAAAAGAAGCCCATTATGTGGTAGAAATTTTGAATATATATCGGAAGATCCATATGTTGCAGGATTATTAGCAAGCGAATATATTAATGGTCTTCAGGATAATGGTGTTGGTTGTTCATTAAAACATTTTGCATGCAATAATCAAGAAACTTATAGATCAATGATTGACGAAGTCGTTGATGAAAGAGCGTTGAGAGAAATATATTTAAAAGGATTTGAAATCGCTGTTAAAAATGGTCAACCTATGTCGATTATGACAAGTTATAATAAAATTAATGGTGTATTTTCTAGCGATAATAAATGGTTATTGACGGATGTTGCAAGAAATGAGTGGGGTTTTAAAGGCTTTTTTGTGAGTGACTGGGGAGGTTGCGCTCATAGAGACTTAGCAGTATTAGCGGGCGAAGATTTAGAGATGCCTTGTAGTGGCAAAAAAGCACCTGAAATGCTAATCCAAGCGGTAAATGATGGGAAAATTGATGAGAGTGTCATCAATGACAGGGTATATTGTTTAGCAAATTCATTAATGGCAGCACAAAATAGGCGAGTTGAAAATTATAAATGTGATTTTGAAAAAGACCATGATATAGCTAAAGAAGTATCTGATGAAGGTATGGTTTTACTTAAAAACAATAATGAGATACTTCCACTTAAAAAAGATGAGAAAGTTTTGTTTGTTGGTGATTTCTTAAATTTTGATAAATTTGAAGCCAGCGGATCGAGTACTGTTAATGCAATAAATGTTATTGGGATTAAAAAGGCCATAGGTGATAATAAGAGTGTCACATATGCAACCGGCTATTCCATGAATGAAAAAGAAGACACAGTATCTTTAGAAAATGAATGTCTTACTAAAGCTAAGCAAGTCGATAAAGTTGTATTATTAATGGGACTTGGGGAATATGATGAATCAGAGAGTTATGACAGAAAGACTTTAGATTTGCCTAAGAACCAAGTTAAACTACTTAATAAAATTTATGAAGTAAATAAAAATATTATTGTTGTTTTAATTAATGGCGCACCAGTTACAATGCCATTTATAAATAAAGTTGAAGCCATTTTAGAAGCTTATCTTGGCGGCGAAGCTTATGGTCAATCAATAGTTGATATTCTTTATGGGAAAGTTAATCCTAGTGGTAGACTCGCTGAGAGTTTTCCAATCAGTATAAAAGATACTCCATGTTATAAATATTTCCCTGGTGGAACAAATGCATCTTATTATAAAGAATCAATTTTTGTTGGCTATAGATATTACTCAACTTTCAAAAAACCTACTCTTTTCCCATTCGGATTTGGTTTAAGCTATTCAAAATTTAAATATAGAAATATGAATATTGTACTTAATGATGGAAAGCTTTCTATTACTTGCAAAATTAAAAACATTAGTAAAGTTGATGGAAAAGAAGTTGTTCAAATATATGTTGGTGGGCCACAAACAACTGTTTTTAAGCCATTAAAAGAATTAAAAGATTTTACTAAGGTTTTCTTAAAAGCAGGAGAAGAAAAGCAAATTCATATGGAAATCCCATTTGAAAATTTAAAATATTTTAACTTTAAAGAAAAAAAGTGGGTATTAGAAACTGGAAATTATACCGTTTATGTTGGTGGTGATAGCGAAAACAATATGTTAAGCAAAGATTTCTATATTCAATCAAATGAAAAGATAGAATCTCCATATTATCGTTCACAAGTTATCTCATATTTTAATGGTAAAATCCAAAAAGTTCCAAACCATGAATTTGAGACAATATGCGGAAATAAACTTCCTAAATATAATTTAAGCAAGTTTAAAATAACTGACAATCATTGTTTTAGAACAAGTAGAGGCAGACTTATTGGAAGAATAATTTATAGGGCAATTCTTTCTCAAAAGGAACTAAAAAAGAATCCATTCTATTTAGAAATTGCACTAACAACTCCATATAGACAAATGTTCTTGTTTAGTGGTGATGATGTAAGTTATGAAGAGCAAAAGATTATTCTAAAAGTTATGAATGGTCACGTTAGAAAAAAATATATAAAAACTTATATAGAAGTTCTTAAAAAAATGGCAGGTTTGAAATAACCTACCATTTATTAACGACTCTTTCAGCCATTCCTAAAGCATCATTAATTTTGATGCTTTTCTTTTTGTATTTGATTTCTCCATTAAATCGACCAAATACTTGATGTTGCAAAGAACAAAGAACTCCTAAATTTGTGTCAACATTACGGTCAACAATAGGAGTAAAAGTCATATTTATATCACCTTTTTCGCTAATAATTTTCCATTGTTCTTCGTATTTATAATTTCCTTTTTCGTCTTTAGGAATAAGGAATTGAACATCATTTAATTTATAAGCTTCTTTGTTAACAAATAACATATTTTCGCTTGCTGCACTTGTATCGCCAAATCCATAGCCAAGATTAAAACCTTTTATTGTTCCGTCTTTATCTTTATAAGAAAGCGATCCCCAATACCATGTATTGCTATATGTCCAAACTCCTCTTCCCCAATCTAAAACGCCTAATGCATCTTCGAATTTATACTTTCTTTCACCAATCGAGAAAGTTCCATTGCAAAGTAAATTATTGATTTTTTGATTGTAATAGAAATGTTTTTCTTTTTTAAATGGTGTAGCAATGACCATAGATTTATCACTTGTTTGAGTAACCACAAAATCACATTTGAAATCGCTATGTTTTGTGAAGTTTTTAAGATAAACAACAAGATGTCTTTCGGTTCCATTATTTAAGAATTTAAAGCTAAAGTTTTTCCCATCTTCGTAAATTACATCTCCTTTTTTAGAAGTTGATGGGAAACCAATTTTGCCAAAACTAAAGAATTTAATAATGCTTTTATTCATATGTTTTTTGAATTTAAAATCCATGAAATTAACACTAACAAGAGACATGTATGAATTGTCAGCAATTGTTAAACCAACTCCAAAATCATCATTTAAAAATAGATAATAATCCCATTCTTTAATTCTTGATTTTAAACCTTTTATATCTTTACGATTATATTCTCTAACAAGATCATAACTAAAACCACATTCTCTTAAATTGCCTTTATTGTCTAATAATTTACCTTCGCTTAAAATTTTATCCATAACGTTCTCCTATTATTTAGTCATTAATGATTCATATATCTCTTTAAAGTCTCGTTCATTAAATAAAACGGGACAAGGATATAGTGGGATTGCTTCTTTATATGAAGCATGGGCTAAGTTATAAATATCTTCCTTTTTTATTTCTTTAATATATGTAGGGAGACCAAATTTAGCATTCATGTCTTCGATCCACTTTATTAATAAATTCGTATTTGTTATTTCTGAATTGCTTGGTTTTCCTAAACCTATATATACTGCAATTTTTGACATTTTTTTAAGGCCTTTATTTCGATTTTTATATATATCTAAAACTTTTGGCAAGATTATTGCATTTAAATATCCATGTGGTAAATCGTATTTTCCACCGATTGCATGGGCAATTGCATGGACATTTCCAACCATACTTCTTGTAAAAGCCTTTCCTGCTAAAAATGATGCTTTTAACATTTCATTTTTTGCAGCTAGATCGTTTTTATCATTATATCCTTGAAGTAAATTATCTTTTATTAATTTGCACGCTTCTAATGAATATTTTTTAGTTTTTGGAGTTGTATCAATATTTAAATATGCTTCAATGGCATGAGTTAAGGCATCCATTCCTGTTGTTGCAAATGTCATAGGTGGTAAATTTATAAGCATATTGCCATCCAGGAATGCATAATTTGGTACAAGTTTCATTGATTCTATTGGGAATTTTTCGCCAGTTTTTTCATTTCTAACAACAGCAGCAACTGTTGTCTCGCTTCCGCTTCCAGATGTGGTTGGGAAAGCTATCATAAATGGCATTTTGTGTCTGACCTTAAATAGACCTTTAAATTTTTCTATATCACCTTTATTTTTGACCAAAACACCTATAGTTTTGCAACAATCCATGACACTTCCGCCACCTATAGCAATTAAACCATTACATTTATTTTCTAAATATACTTTTTTACCTTCATAACAGTTTTCAAAAGTTGGGTTGTTTGAAACATTTGTGAATTCAAAAAAACTAATCCCAGCAGAAGAAAGTGCATCTTTGCAAGATTGAGTTAAACCATGTTTTGAAATATTAGGACCGGAAACAAGCAAAATATTTGTTATTTTGTGTTTTTTTAAAATGTTTACCATTTCATCATATTTAGTAATAACTTTAGGTTCTGGCCAATATAAAAAATATTCCACTAAAGCTAATGAATAATTAACTATTCTAACCCCTAATCTTTGCAAAGGTTTCATAATTTACCTCCCATCTTTTCAATAAATTTAATACTATTTATCTGACCACTTATTTTTATGTAATCCTTTAAATATCCAATTCTATATTTTTTATTATCAGTTGTTTTTAAAACTATTGCTCCTGAATTATGAACGAATATTCCAAAGAAAGTAAAAGAGATTGTTGAATCCACTAATTTTTCAAAAGGAATAATTATTGTTTCTTTTTTTGATCTATTTAAAACTAATGTTTTTCCATCAATTTCAATTAAATTAACTGGCCTTCTTTTAAAGTTAATAAATAGAATAATTAAAATAACATCAAAAATAATGAAAATAATTGACGTAATTAAATAAGGCCAAGATTCTTTAAAATCCACTCTTAAAACAGGCAAATACATAATAATTGCAACTATTGTCGATAAAATAAAAGCAATAGTGTATGCAAAAGTATATTGATTTGATTTAACACCTAAAATTTTGTTGTTTTCCATAAAAATATTTTACTATTTTAAAGGAAATAATTACATTATTTTTAGTATGCCATAAATGATTTTATTACGAACATATACTGATTTTTTTGTTTCAAGTTTGAAAAAATATTTACAACGAAAGTTTGATCTTTTGTAGATTTAAATAAATCACAAATTTTGAGATTTCTTTTCTTTATGTTTAAAAATAAAGAAATATAGTAAACATACAATTAATGAAAATAGTGCAGAAAAAACAAGAGCAAGACCCATATTAAATAGATTTGGTTCCATTACATATGTTGCTAAATATAAATATGGTATTTTTACCAAGAGTATTGCACATATACCTTGGATCATAACAAATCTTGTTTTGCCTCTTCCATTTAAATAACCCATAAAGCAATAGGCTATACAAAATAGAAAGCATTCAATTGAAGTAGTTTTTAAAAATAAACCTGAGTCTTTGATTGTTTCGGTTGCATTTTCAATTGTTTTATCAATAAAAATAGTCGATAAAGATTCTCCAAAAAAGAAAATTATTATAGAAACAATAGTTCCTAAAATAACAGCTAGAATTAATCCGACACCTAGAATTTTATCGGCTCTTTTTATGTTGTTTGCGCCTATATTTTGCGCAACCATAGCAGAAATAGATTGCATAAATGTGTTTGGAATTAATAAAACAAATATAACAATTTTTTCAGCGATTCCAACTCCAGCAGAGGCTACAAGACCAAGCACATTAACAAATGCAAATAATAAAAGATAAGAAACTTCGCTGCAAAAATCTTGGAAACCAACTGGAAGACCAATTTTGGCTATAGTCTTTGTAGTGGATTTATCAAATTTTAATGAATCTTTTTCAAATACAAATGCTGATTTCTTAAGCTTGAAATATACTAAAGACAGCAATACGCTTAATGCTTGAGAAGCAACAGTAGCAATTGCGGCTCCTACCGCTCCCATTTTAAAGTTATATATTAAAACTAAATCGCCAACTATATTTACTACAGCAGCAATAAAAACAAAAAGTAATGGAGATTTGGAGTCTCCTAATCCTCTAAAGATAGCACTTAATAAATTATAAGCAGCTATACAAATTGATCCGCCACCACAAATTTGTATATATCTAATTGTTGGCTCGAGGGCCTCTTCAGGTGTATTCATTAAAATCGCTATTGGTTTTGCGAGAAAAACCATTAAGATACTAATTAAAAAACCAAGGATTAAAAACAGAATAATACTTGAAACGATTGTTTTTGATGCACCTTTATAATCTTTTTCTCCTATTTTTTTACCTAGTATTACAGTGACACCGGTTGCTAAGCCTGTAAGGAAACCAGTTATTATTTGAATGGTTTGACTGCCAATTGCGACTGCTGAAATATTAGCAGTTGATGAAAATCTTCCGACCGTCCAAAGATCAACAACGCCATACAAAGCTTGCAAAATTAACGCAAATAGAATTGGTAAGGAAAACTTAATAAAACCTTTAAAAACACTACCTTCTATGATATTACTTCTAACATTTTCCATAGTTTCTCCTTTCTAATTTCCTTAAATTTAGCAAATGAAATATCGCAAAACGGAGGGCTAAAGTCAATAGTTTTTAATGTAATTCATTCTTATATAGTTTATTATATTTATGTTTTATAAAAAAATGTCGAGGTTAATTATGTCTAGAAAAAAATTATCAAATAGTTACTCTATTGCGACGATAGGTATGGTTCTTTCAACTATATATATTGTTTTGCTTTTGGTCCAATTAGTTTTAGCAATTGCCACAAACTCACTTAACGCATCTGGTTTTGTTATTGGATTAATGAATTATGCAATTAATGTCCTTTTCTATTTAATCATTTGCAGTTATTTTGCAAGAGGTAGATCGAATCCTGTATTTATATATATAGGAATTTGTATGTTGTTGCTTAGTTCGTATGTTATTCCTGCTATTTTTCAAGTGATTCGAAATCTTTCTGGCTTAATGATTAATTGGAGAAACCCACAAATTTATTTCTTATCATTAGGTACTATTTTAGGGATTGTTTATTTTATTTTTCTTGCTTTAAATACAAAAGAAAGAAGAAAGGGCTACACAACTGCTTTAATTGTTTTTGGAACAATTATGTTCGTTCTTGCAATTCTTACTTCGGTTTCTTTAATTTTTACAACAGTTGAAGGAATTAAAGCAATTGTTGCAAATGCAACTGAACTAGGTGCTAGTGGAGTCGCTTCAATGATTATATTAATTCTTGAAGTGTTGATGTCGTTAACAAGCACCGCTTTTGCTCTTATTTATTTCTTATATCCAATTTATCTTAAAAATTCTTATTAAATTAAATCGAGGTCATAACTATGTATAGAATTGTTATTGCTGATGATGAAATTACCGTTAGAGAACGATTACTTTCTTTATTAAAAAAGTTAGATAACAATTTTGAAGTTGTTGGTTCTTTTGAAAATGGTTATGATGCACTTTTAGGAATTACCAAGTTACAACCAGATTTATTAATTACCGATATAAAAATGCCATATATTAATGGTATTGATTTAATTAAGCAAGCTAAGTTTGAAGTTCCATTACTTCAATCCATAATTATTTCTGGATATGATTCTTTTGAGTTTGCAAAGCAAGCAATTGATTTACGAGTTGTTGGATATTTAACGAAACCAATAAGTTTTGAAGAATTAAAGGAAGTTATTTATAAGGCTAAAGAAGAAACCGAAAAAATATTAATTGCTGATAAAAACGAAGAAAACTTAAAGAGACAAGTTAATGAAAATTTAACTTTGTTACAAGAAGATGATTTAACAAGTTTGGTTCAATTAAAAACCATAAGTGAAAGTTTTAAAGCCAAACTTGAAAATGATGGGATTGACCTTGATTATGAATATCAATTCATTGTTATTTTTGATACAGATCAAGAAACTGAAACATTGTCATATGAAAAAAATGAATATTTTAGAGTTTTAATTTCTAAATATTTTGAAGAGGAATTTAATGGCACAGGAATTAAAAAATATTCATTTATTACAGGATCTGAATTTGTTTCTTTATGTGTTTCAAATGATGTTTTTGATAAAGAAGTCTTTGTTGATAAAGTTAAAACCATAAATGCTAAACTTATGAAAATAGCAAATTTAAGTGTTTCTTGCGGCATTTCTGATTTAATGAAAAAGGAAGAAGTTAATTATCGTAAAATGTTTAGACATGCCAAAAGATGTTTAGAATATCGAACTGTTGTTGGCAAGAATTTAGTCATGGTTTTTGATGACTTAGAAAATGAAGGAAAACATTTAGTTGGAAAAATTGATGAAAATGAATACAAATCAATTAGCTATGATATTTTATATGGGAAAGCAGAAGAAACAAAAAATATTATTCATAAAATAATAGATCAAATATCTACGCAATCTTATAAGGATACACACGATTTTATTTTAGGCAATATTTTTGATTCATTGTTAAAATCATGCGTTGATTTATCTAAGCTATATAGTGGGTATAGAAGACATACTGATTTAGTTAACAGTTTATATTCTTTAAAAACAAGTGAATCTATTATAGAATTTTTTGATAATTTGATTGATAAAATTATCGAAATTAATGAATCTTCACGTACTGATAAAGTTCAAAGTTCTTTTGATCAAATTAAAAAATATATAGAAAATAATTATTCAAATTCTTGTCTTTGTCTTGAAGATATTGCTAATGAGTTATGTTATTCAGTTTCGTATATTAGTGCAATTTTAAAGAAAAATGATTCTTCTTTTACAAAATATTTGACTGATGTTCGTATGGAAAAGGCTAGAATATTATTAATGGAAAGCAATAATAAACTTTTAACAATTGCGAATGCTGTTGGTTATGAAGATCCTTATTATTTCAGTCATTGTTTTAAAAAATATTATGGAGTAAGCCCACTTGAGTACAAAAACAAAAAAGAATAAACGTATTTCATTAAAAACAGAATTAATTGTTCCAGCAACAATTCTGTTTATATTTTTTAGTGTTGGCATTTCAATTGTTGCATCATTTACTTATTCAAATAAGATGACACAATTGAATAATAATCAAATTAAATCAATGTCTCAGCAAGTATTATCAAATTACGATACTTACTTTGAAGGCGTTATGACAATCAGTCAAAAAACTCAATCAAAAATAGATAATATAGATTTAAACAACGAAAATTCAAATAATGAAATCATTTCCTATTTTGACGAAGTCATGGACCTTAAAAATGAAATTTTAAGTATGGCTATTTATGATACTAGTGGTTTAAAAATTGTATCAAATTCTAAAAATTTAACAGTAAAGGCTCCCGATAATAGCGAATGGTTAGAAGTTGCAAAAGATAATCCTTTGGTCAATATTTTTTCACGTGTGGAATATACAGGGAGCACGTATGAATTTACTCTTTCAAAATACGTAAATTTTAATAAAGGCATTAGTAATGGAATTTTAAAAATAGATTTTGATTTTAATAAGATAGTTAGCTTAATTGCACAAACAGATCTTGGAGATGGCGGGCATATTACAATTTATGATAGAGATTACAATATTGTTTACGCGTCAACTTATAAGGTTACTGATGAAGAGACTGAAAAAGTTAAAGAATTAGTAATGGGCATAACCCAAATAAGATTAGACCATGATTATTTTTTGTTTGCTTCAACTATCACTAATACTACATGGAGAGTTGCTATTTTAACGAATAACGATGCATTAAATGCTACTTTAATCAATTTTTTTGGAAATGTTTTTACAGCTACAACAGTTGTTATTTTTATATTCATTGTTTTTATGATTATATTAGGTAATTCAATAGTTAGTCCTCTTGTAAGGCTTCAAAAAGAGATGATTAAGGTTGAAAATTTTGATTATCAAATTGACCAAGATTTCCAAGCTGGCGGAAATAGGGAAATTCAAAATCTTGGTAGATCATTTAATCAAATGATGCAAAGAATTAAAACATTAATGCAGAAAGTTTTAGAGGAACAAGAAGAACAAAGAAAATCTGAACTTAAAGCTCTTCAAAACCAAATTAACCCACACTTTTTATATAATACTTTTGATTCGATTATCTATTTGATTGAAGAAAACGAAAATGAAAAGGCCGAACAAATGATTGTTGCGCTTTCAAAATTTTTTAGAATATCTGTTTCTAAAGGAAAAAATATCATCCCTCTTGATAAGGAGATTGAACATGTTAAATATTATTTGCAAATTCAAAAAATTAAATTTGGCAACAACTTTAATTTCGAAATAAATACTAAAGACGACTTGAATAAATACTTTGTTATCAAATTAATTCTTCAACCAATCGTTGAAAATGCAATCATGCATGGAATTAGTGAGATGTCTTCCAAAGGTGGATTGATTAAAATTAATGAATATATAAAAGATGACCTAATTCACCTAGAAGTAATTGATAATGGTTATGGTATTCTACCTGAAAAAATAGAAGAAATATATGTATCTTTTAATGATAAAAACGCCCATAATGGAGTAGGAATTAAGAATGTTTATGAACGTATAAAAATCTATTATGGCGAAAAGGCAAATATTTTAATTGAATCCGAACTTGATGTTGGAACAAAGATTACAATATTAATTCCGGTAGAAGGAGCATTAAAAAATGAAGAAAAATAGTATTTTAAGTTTATCATTTTTGAGTTTGCTTTTACTTGCAAGTTGTGGAGCCAAAGGAAAACAAGTATCTATATTTATTTATGCAAACGATGATACATTTATTCAAAGCGTATCTAATTACCTTGATGAAGTATTTGAAGAAACTAACATAAAACTTAATAAATATAATGCAAATAGATCTCAATCTTTACAAAACGAACAAATAACTTCTGAAATTGAAAGCAAAGAAAATAATGTCTTAATTTTAAATACTGTTGATCGTTTAGCGGATTCAGCAATTATTGAAAAAGCAAAAAGATATGATACTCCTATTATATTTTTTAATAGAGAACCTCTTGATAGAGATCTTCCTGATAATGGTCATTATTATTATGTGGGCAGTGATTTTTTAACTGAAGCAGAAATTCAAGCTAATATGGTTAAGAATATTTTTGGAAAACCAAATGATTTGAACAAACAGTTCGACAAAAATGGCGACGGAATCATTCAATATGTTATCTTAAAAGGCGAACAAGGTCATCAAGATATGGAAAATAGAAGTAAATATTGTGTTGAAGCATTAAAAAATGGGGGTTATAACCTTGAACTTTTAACCAGCTCATATTGTGATTGGGATAGAAGTCTTGCGCAAACTAATTTTTCGAGTATCTATGAAGAATTTGGAGATCGAATTGAATTAATAATTTCTAATAATGATGATATGGCTTTAGGGGCAATTGATTATTTGCTCGAAAATAATATTTTTTCAAGTAGTGTAAGTAATGTTTTTGAACAACCTATTCAAATTGTGGGAGTTGATGCAACAGATGTTGCTA
This sequence comes from Gemmiger formicilis, assembly GCA_963626345.1. Classification (GTDB taxonomy): domain Bacteria; phylum Bacillota_I; class Bacilli_A; order RFN20; family CAG-826; genus Onthovivens. The sequence goes on from CAVFXI010000037.1 coordinate 51,218, forward strand.
GGGAAGCAATTAAAAATAATTTAATGTATGGGACTGTTTTAAATGATGCAAAAAAACAAGCAGAAATAATTTTGAAATTAACTACAAAAATTATTAACGAAGAAGAAATTGAATCAAGTTTATTCGATAATGGGCATAAAATTTACATTAAAGGTAAGGAAATTACATTAAATAATGTTGATGAATAAAAAACAACATTAGAGATTTTTCAAGGATTTATAGAGATTTTTCAATTCATTTTGAAAGCGCTTTCATCCTATATTAAATATGCAATTAGAAATAATCGTAGAGATATTTCTTTTATTAATTGCGACAGGAATTATAGGAGGAAAAATATATAATGAAAAAAAGATTAATTCCAACTCTTGCGTTTGCTGCTGCTACTTTTTTAGTCGCAAGCTGCGGAGGAAATGTTGCTAAAGAATGGAGCTATAGCGCTGCTACAGAAGATGGCGTTTTAAATTATGCTCTTTTAATCGGTCAAATCGACCACAATGATAGTGCTGCTCGTACCGCGGGTATCCGTGATGCCTTAGGAACTCGTGGAACTAAGAAAACCAATCCAAATACTGAAGATCCAGTAGAAGGAAAATTAACAATTGGTGGAAAGACCTACAAAGTTGTTGAAATTGAACACGCAGAACAAAAGAGTACTGGTGGTGCAACTTGGGATCAACAAACCGCAACCAATACCGCTGAAACATGGATTAATAAACATGCTGTAAAGACTGGTTATGGTAATGAAATTGATTTCTTCGTTTCAAATAACGATGGTATGTCAGTTGGTGCAATTGGTGCTTCAAACTGGATTAGTGGAATGCCAATCTTTGGTTATGATAGCAATGCTGATATGCTTGAATACATTTCTTCAGGCAAAACTCATGGAACAATTAACCAAAACGCAAGTGCTCAAGCCGCAGGTATCTTCATGGTCGCACGTAATGGTATTGATGGTTTAGATGCTGATGCTGTTGTTAAAGAAGGTTTCTCAACAAAGAGTTCAAAAGGTTATGGACAAATTTCATCAGAATATAATTTCCATTCAGATGATAAGTCAATGTTAGTTAACAACTTTGCTATTACTAAATCAAATGTTGCTGACTATTTAGGAAAACAACCAAAAGATTTATTAGATAGCGGAGTTAATAAAGGAACATCAGAAAAAGCTAAAGTTTGGATGAACTACTATTCACAATCTGATACATTCTTAAATTCAACAATGAAACCATTATTCGAATTATATGCTGATAAATTCAATTTCGATCTTACAGCAACTCAAGGTGATGGTACATCAGAAGCTACAGTTTTAGATAAATTACAAGCTGCAACCAATGATTATAAGGCTTATATTGTCAACATGATTAAGACAACTGCTACCGCCACTTACTTAGATGAAATCGCTAAGAAGACCGGTGCAACAGAAGAAAATCCAACCAGTGTCCCAGTCGTCTTCTGGAATAGACAAGGAACAAATGCTGATGGAACAGTTGATCAAACAGTCATGAAAGACAAGAGATTCAAATATATCTATTATGTCGGTTTCGATGCAAATCAAGGTGGTCAATTACAAGGCAAAATGATCGTTGATTGGCTCCAAAATGCCGCTAAATAAATTTAGTCTATAGAAATAATTTAGAGGCCCAACATTATGTTCGGGCCTCTATTGAGTATTTATTTACTTGAAAAAGTAAGTATGGAGGAAGGGTATAATGGACGCAAATTATATATTAGAAATTAACGGTTTATCCAAATCCTTCGGCAAAAATCAGGTTTTACGTGGTATTAATTTAAAAGTTAAACCAGGGACTATTTTAGGTCTTATGGGCGAAAATGGTGCTGGTAAATCCACAATGATGAAATGTTTATTTGGGATTTATTCGATGGACTCTGGATCTATCTTATTTGATGGAAAAAGTGTCTCTTTTTCAGGTCCTAAAGAAGCACTAGAAAATGGAATTGCAATGGTTCACCAAGAACTTAATCAATGTCTTGATAGAACGGTTGCTGATAATATGTTTTTGGGGAGATATATTGGTCCAGCTGGATTAGTTAATGATGGTTTAATGATTGCTAAATGCCGACAAATTTTTGCTGATTTAGATATGGATATTAATCCAAAAACCATAATGAGAACAATGTCAGTTTCTCAAAGACAAATGGTTGAAATTGCAAAATCAGTTAGTTATAACGCAAAATTAATTGTTTTAGATGAACCTACTAGTTCTCTTTCAGAACGTGAAGTTAAAAGATTATTTAAGATTTTACGTGATTTAAGAGCGAAAGGTATCAGTTTTATTTTCATCTCTCATAAAATGGATGAAATTTTTGAATTATGTGATGAAGTCGTTATTTTGCGTGATGGGCAAGTTACTTTAGATAAACCTGTTAGTGATACAAATCTTGATGAACTTGTTAAAGCAATGGTAGGACGAAGCTTGGAAAATCGTTTCCCACCATTAACAAATAAACCAGGAGATGTAGTTTTAACAGTTAAGAATTTATCCACAAAATACAAACCACACCTTAAAAATGTCTCGTTTGACGTTAGAAAAGGTGAAATATTAGGAATTTATGGACTTGTTGGTGCAGGTAGAAGCGAACTTTTAGAAACTTTATTTGGCGCAAGAACAATGTCTGAAGGTGAAATTACATACAAGGGTAAGAGAATTGCTTTTAAAAATCCAAAAGAGGCAATGGACAACAACTTTGCATTTATTACTGAAGAGAGAAAATTAAATGGAATGTTTGGCCTTGGAACCTTGAATTTTAATACATGTATTACTAACCTTGATAAATATAAACAAGGTGGAATCTTATCAGATACACATATGGTTAAGGCCACTAAAAGAGAAATTAAATTAACACATGTCAAATGTAATGGGCCAGAAGATTTAATTTCAGCATTAAGTGGTGGTAATCAACAAAAAGTCATTATTGGTAAATGGCTTGAAAGACAACCTGACTTATTCTTAATGGATGAGCCTACTCGTGGTATTGATATCATGGCTAAATATCAAGTTTATGAATTGATGATTCTTTTAGCAAATGAAGGAAAGAGCATCATCATGGTATCAAGTGAAATGCCAGAAATTTTGGGGGTCACAAATAGAATAGTTGTTATGTCGAATTACGAAGTTGCAGGAATTGTTAATACAAAAGAAACAAATCAAGAAGAATTAATGCGACTTTGTGCAAAGAATTTATAGGAGGCCATCTCATGGAAAAGAAAAAAGAAATGAAAGTTTCTGAAACAGAATTATATGAAACTCCTGAATTTGAATCTTATTTAAAAGAACTTCAAGATTTAAGAAAAGATGGAGAAAATAAAATTTTAGCTTTGAGAAACGAAATTCGTGACTATAAGCTAAATAAACAACTTGATAAGGAAACAAAAAAGAAATTAATTGCTCATGATAAAGAATTAATTGAGCAAGCAAAAGTTGTTGAAGCAGAAAATAAAGAAAAAATTAAAGCTTTAATGAAAGAAGCATCTTTAAAAGCCGAAGAAGTTGGTAAAGCTGCTTATTTAGAAGCGAAAGAAGTTAAAAACAAAGAAGTTTTAGTTGCAAAAGAAGAATATCAAAAGGCAGTTGAAAAAGAAAAAGCAGATCACGCTAAGAGACTTTCTGCAATTAAACCTTTAGAAGCAAATGCAAGTAAAGAAGAAAAGAATGCTCATAAAATTGATGTTAGAGCAGAAAAAATCTTACATAGTTCTAAACTTAACGAAGCTAAAGCTAAATATAATGAAAAAGTTGATAAAGCAAAAACAAAATTATACGATTGTTATCTTGAAAAATTTAACTATATAGGTAGAGTAAGAAATTCACATCATACAGTCTTACAAAGTGTTGAATTTAAGAGGAAAACCTATGCCTATAGTTTTGTATTCAAAGATTTCATGATTAGAAATGCATTATATTTCATTATTATTGCATTCTTTGTTGCTTGTATTATTAAATCAGAAGGTAATTTATTGACTGAAAGTAACATTAGAGGAATTCTTTCCCAATCATCAACAAAGATGTTCTTCTCGCTTGGTGTTGCAGGTCTTATTTTAATTGCTGGTACTGACCTCTCGATTGGTCGTATGACTGGTATGGCCGCAAGTTTTGCATGCATGCTCCTAGCAAACAATGTATATTATGATAATTTTGGTGGTTCGATTAATATTACTACTCTTGGTTGGGGAGGAAGAATCGTCATTGCATTGCTTGTATGTATATTTGTTTGTGTCTTGTTCTCGTCAATCGCTGGTTTCTTTACAGCAAAGTTCAAGATGCATCCATTCATTACCACATTATCAACTCAACTCTTGATCTTTGGTATCATGATGGTTTTATATAACAATAACTCTGCTTTCAATATGAACCTTGATATTAAAAAGCAAATTAATGGTGATGGAAATATTAACTTAATTATTTATGCAATTATCGCAATTATCATTGTTTGGTTCATTTGGAATAAGACCAAATTTGGTAAATATATGTATGCTGTTGGTGGAAACGCTGAAGCTGCAAGCGTTAGCGGTATTTCAGTTTTCAAAGTTACACTTTTAATCTTCGTCATGGCTGGTGTCTTATATGGATTTGGTGGTTTCTTAGAAGGTTCGCGTGTTGGTAGCGCTAACCCAAATACTGCGTTTGGTACTGAACTTGATGCTATTGCTGCTTGCGTCATTGGCGGAATTTCTTTCTCTGGTGGTGTAGGAAAAATTAAAGGTGCTGTTATTGGTACAATTATCTTTGCTGGTATGACATATTGCTTAACCAATCTTGGTTTTGATGTCAATATTCAATATATCTTCAAAGGTATTATCATTATGGCTGCTGTTTGTTTAGACTCAATTAAATACTTAAAGAAGAAATAGTAGAGGAAAGAGGAAGAATGTTTATTAATCTCCCATTCTTCCTTTTATTAAATTTATGCCATTCCAATTTAGTTTTTATATATTAGTGGTTGTCATTATGTTTGGTTTATTAACTAATTATTTAGTTATGATTTCACACATAAGAAGACTTAGAAATGATGGTGAGGGTTTTAAAAAAGGAGAAATACTTGCCACCACAATATTTTTTGGTGGGCCAATATTACTCCTATACAATATTTACCAAGATGTAAGAGATGATGATCCAAAACATTTATATTTAATTTTTGGAATTATTTATACACTTTTACAAGCTTTATTGGTATTTTTACTTATTTACTTTAAAGTTGTTATATTTAGTTAATTTAAGGAAGTTTCAAAAATACCTAAAATTGAATTTAATTTATCATCCACTTTTCCAAAAATAATTGGAAAGTTATACCCTAACAAGATCGTTCCAAGCGATCTTGTTTTTTTATCTAAAGTATTTGCAGTTTGATCTTCAATAGGACTATAGAGTTTCTTGCCAATTTTAACTAAAAATGTATCGTTAAATTTATCATTTTTTATTTTCTCGGTTGCTTCGAAAGATAATTTAAACCCTTCAAGTAAACCAGAAGCAAATGAACTTTTTGAAACAATAAAATCACAATCAGGATTCAAAAGTTCGGATGGTGAAAGTAAACCTTTATAATCAAAATCATCTGATAGTTGGTTATTTATTTCATTTGTGAACTTATCTTTTGAATCTAATAATTTATATGTTTTTTGTTTATGTTTGTCTTTTATATTTAAGTAGTCGTTAAATAAATCTATAGCATTTCTAATATCATCAAAGGTTTCATTATTAATATCATCAACATTTACTAGGGTAACTGGTTTTTTATAATTAAATGTTTTTAAAGTTGCGCCCGTAACAAGAGTTTTCTCTTTTGTTTTAAAATCTAAAATATCAGATGCAATCTTAATTACATCATTTATGCTACTAAAGCATGTAAGAACATTATTCTTTTCTTTGGATAGAGATAAGGCTTTATTTATGGCTTCATTCTCATCTTTTTCGTCAATAATAGTAATCCCTTTTTCATCGTTAATTGTAAATAACTGATCGGTAGGCCCAATTAATGTAAATGTAGTATTATTCTTGTCTTTTTTTAAAAATATTTTTATTGCTTGACTTATTTCTTTTATATTTTGATTTTTCTTTGTAAATTCAATAATGATATTCATGTTTTTTCTCCGTTTGCCTAATATTATTTTATAACATTTTAAACAGTTCTTATATTGAGAAAAATCTATAAATAATGGAATATTTTATTTATAAATAAAACCCATCACTTATTAGATGATGAGTTATTTTTAAATTAGAGTAATTTAATATTTTCCTTTTTAGCTTTTGCTTTTTCTTCTTCGTTCCAGATTGAAGATTGAACTTCGCCAATATGTATTTTATTTAACATTACTAAACATAGTCTTGATTGGCCAATTCCTCCTCCTATAGATAATGGAAGTTCATCATTAATTAAAGCTTGATGAAATGGGAGTGAAAGTCTATCTAAATTATTTGTTAATTCAAGTTGTTTGACCAAAGAATTTTTATCGACTCTAATGCCCATTGAAGAAATTTCAACGGCTTGTTCAAGAGGAGGATAATAAACTAAAATGTCGCCATTAAGTTTCCAGTCATCATAATCAGGAGCGCGTAAGTCATGCGGTTTTTTATTTGCTAATTTGCCACCAATCCCAATTACGAAAACTGTTCCATACTTTTTACAGATCTCTGTTTCTCTTTCTTTAGGCGTCAAATTTGGGTATAAAGATAATAATTTTTTTGAAGTGATAAAAGTGATGTTTTTATCAAAAACCCTATCCAATTGTGGGTATTTTTCAAGTATGACACGTTGAGTTGCAAGTATGGCTTTATATATTTTCTTAACTGTTTTCTTTAAAAAAGGAATGTTTCGTTCCTTTTCATTTATATGTTTTTCCCAATCCCATTGATCAACATATATAGAATGCAAATTATCTTCTTTTTCATCCTTTCTAATAGCATTCATATCTGTATATATTCCTGAATCAATTGGAATATCATACACATTTAACGCATATCTTTTCCATTTAGCTAATGAATGAACGATTTCAATTTCATCATCAACTCCAGCAATATTAAAAGAAACTGGTTTTTCTACACCATTTAAATTGTCGTTTAAACCGCTTGATTTATTAACAAATAATGGACCTGAAACCCTTAATAAATTTAGTTCTTTTGCAAGGTTTTTCTCAAAAGAATCTTTGATAATTTTTATACCTTTTTCGGTATCTATTAAATTTAACTTTGTTGTATACATGTGATAAGTATAAGTTAAGTTTATTTTTTGAGAAGATGGAAGTTAATAATTTGTATATATTTTCGTTTTCATGAAAAGATGAAAATTTTTCCAAAAAAAGTGTTGACACTATTTTTGCTCATGATATTATTTAGAACCCAAACGATTTTTACGGATTGTTTGGATTCCACACGAAAAGAAAAGGAGGAAATATTGTATGGCAAAAATGATTAAAAAGATCGCCAAAACAATGGGATTCTCCAAAAAAAGTAAGATGAACGTAAGTCGTAGTTTTATTGATTTTGTTGATTCCTATGTAGAAAATGTTGATCCTAAAAATTTTAACTTCTAAGTTTGAAGGATTGATTAGCAAAAAAGACGCGTTATGGAGCGTCTTTTTTAGTGGAGAAATTTCAATATTGATCCCTATAACTTATAATAGGTTAAGCTATAGATATTGATTTTTAGTCTTTAGCGAGTCTTTTATATTGCTTATTAATTGAGACATTTATATTAGATAACGCAATTATAAATGGAGCAGAAGCGCAACCAACTACCAAAAATATAACTGGTAAAATACTGCCACAAGAGAGTATGGCAAATGTGCCTAATATTATTCCAAAAATTAATGAATCCAATGAATATTTAATTATTTCAATAAAGCTGAATTTTTCTGATTCTTTAGGTGTAACAATAAATTTGGCTTTTTTGCCTAATAAGCCGAGGAATAATGTTTTTAACATCATAGGAGCAAAAGAAGCATAAGTTGCAATATTTAATAAGAAATAAGGTATTAATAATAGTGCATTTTTTGTTCTTTTATAGACAAATAAATCAGGAATAAGTGGCGAGCATAAGAATACAATCATAATTAAATAAACAATTAAAGAATATTTAATAATTGGATATCCTAAAAATCCTAGGCAAATTGTACATAATGTTAATAAGAAACTTAATAATGGAACAATTGGCAAACTATAATGTGATAGTTTTATGTCAAGTTTTTCAAACCACGACATCTTGCTGTTATCAATGTCTTTGTTATATTTTCTCATATATTCAAGATTTCCTTGAGTCCATTTGCATTGTCTTTTCTTAAGAGAAACATAATTAATAGGGAATTCTTCATAACAAAGAATGTCAGGCGCATAAATGATATCTAATCCAGCATTTTTAATTTCAACAGCGAATGATATATCTTCTGCAACAACCAAAGGGAATCCTCCAGTTTTTTCATAACATTCTTTGCTTATTGTCATTCCATGGCCAATTAAAGCGTTGGATCCATAGAAATTTTTAATAACTTGGACTGTTTCGCCATTACTGCCAACACAAAGCCCCATTAATCTTTGGAATACATTTTCTCCTTTTTGTGCCTTGTGTTTTGCTTGGACTGCTCCACAGTTTTTGTTGTATGCAAAATATTTGAGCACTTGTCTTATATAATTTGATGGAATCACTTCATCGCTATCTAAAACAACGAAATAATCATAATCTGTTCTGCCTTTTAAATAATTGTTTAGATTTCCTGCTTTATATCCGATTTTATTTTTTCTTCGAATTACTTCAATGTCTTTATGAAGATTTTTAAAAGCATCTATTTCATCAAGATATTTTTTATCTTTGCTATCATCTAAAATAATAGTTTTGAAGTTTGGATAATCTTGTTTCATACATTTTGATAAAGCAGTTTTATTGAAATCATTGCATGTGCAATACAATAATAAAACACGTGGTGATGAATCTTTATCAAATGGTATTTCCTTTATTTTTGTGTATTCTTGATTTATTTTTTTGTGGAATAATGCATAACTTAATGAGAATATAAAATCTTTAATGCTTCCTAACCATAACATTGAAAGAACAACGCTATTAATAGTTAATAAAGAGATGATAACAATTGTTTTAATGCTTGAAAAATCATCTAATTTTAAAATGATTCTTGTTAAAGATATACCTAATATAAGAATGCAAATAGCCCATAAAGTAAGAATAATAATATAGAGAGTTGGTTTCTTTTTCATAAAATATAGCTTTAAAGCTTCCTCCGTTTTTTCAATACATAGAACAAAAGAAGTTTTAATTTTGTCCATAAATTTGACTAAATATTTTGTTCTTTACAAGTTAATGCTATAAGAAATACAATAAAAATTAGGTTGGAGTATTTAAGTGAATAACGAATTGCATGAAAAAACTGAACAAGCACTTTCTTTAATTAAAGAAGGTAAAGATAGTGGGGTTGATTTATTGTATTTTTCAATGGGTAAGGTAATGTTAGCTATTGCAAGAGGTATTATTAAAGACTCTTTTGCTGCAGAAGATATCGTTCAAGAAAGTTTTCTTAAAATTGTGCAAAACATTGATAAATATAAAACTGGAACAAATGGGTATTCGTGGGTTTGTATGGTCGTTAGAAATACCGCTTTGAATACTCTTAAAGAAAAACAGGGTTCTCAAGTAGATGATATTGATGAATTTTTTGCTATTTCAACGGATGAAGATATTAAAGAAGAGACATCGACACAACTTTTGGTGGAAAAATTAATGAATTCATTAGCTCCGCCAATTGTTAAGAAGATGGTTTATATGAAATATTTTTTGGATATGACCGTTAGAGAAATTGCTAAAGAAGTAGGAAAATCAAAATCTTATGTTGCAAAAGAAATTGCTAAAGCAGAAGAATATATGAAAACTTTAATTTAAGTGGACAAAAATAAATTTTAAATTGTTTTATATTACAAGGAGGCGACTAAATGAAAAAGCATGATAAAAAAGATCAAAAACTAAATGCGATATTTTCTAAATATATAGATGAAGGTAAAATGCCTTCTAAAAATGTTACTTGTGCGGCTAAAGATTATTTAAATAAAGAATGCGTAGTTGAAGAATCTTTAGTTCCTGCAACAGCAACAACAAATAATCATGGTTTAAACAATTCCCTTAATAGTTCTAAAAACAATAAAATTATTTATTTAGTCGCCTTTATAATGTTTGCAATTTTAATAGCTTTTACAAGTTATTATTTTACAAAAAAATCAATTAATTCAGTTCAAGGGGTTGGCTTAAGCCCAATTTCAATGAATGATCTAGATAAAAACTATGAAAATTATAAAACTAAAGAATTTCTACCATTTGTTGAAGAGAAAAAGGTTAAATCTTATATTGAATATAATTTAAAAGAAGATACAAGTTCTTATAAAGCCGGAGATACTGTGGCTTATTTTGTTGATTATAATAGTAGCGAAGATGTTGAAATTAGTTTATATATTGAAAAAAATGGAATATATCTTATTGATTTAGCCGAATATAAAAAAGCAATTAGTAATGAAAAAATTAATGATATTACGTTCTTTTATAATTTCAAAACTGATGAATGTTTATATTATTTTAATCATAAAAATTATGGATATAATTTAACAATCAATTCTTCTGATAAAACTTTAATCACAAATTATTTAACTTATATAACAGATTGTTTTAATAAATAAATTTTAGGTGTATTAAGTTTTATAAAGTTAGCATTTGTTTTGCTTATATATCATTTTTGGTTATAATAATTGCCATGAAATTATTTGTATTTGATGTTGACGGAACTCTTGTCTATTCTTTTGGAAGATTAAGAAAAAGAACTATTTCTAATTTAAATAATATTTTAGATAGAGGAGATGCAATAGCTATTGCTAGTGGTAGACCATATGTTGGAATTAAGAAATTTTTAGATTTATTACATGATGGTAAAAAGTTTGCAATTGCTGCAAATGGTGGAGCGACTTATGACTATGAAGGGAATGTTTTAGAAACAGTTTCTTTAACATATAGGGATTTTGTGGAATTTAACAATAAATACGAACAAGAAGTAAAAAAATATAAAGGAGCAATATATTGCTATACAATTGACAAAATTGGTTATTTTTATAAAACTAGGAATACTGTAATGGAATCGATTTGTAATAGCAATATTGGATTACAAGATTTTAATAAAGAACCATTAAAAGATGATGATATTATTTTAAAAATTATGGTATCAATGCAAAAAAATGAATTTGAAGCAATTGGTTTTAAAGAAGAAAAAAATAAATACCATTTTGTTGATAGTTCAGTTTTATATCATGAATTCGTTAATAAGGATACAGATAAAGTTAGAGGTGTTAAAACGCTTGTAAAATTATTAAATATTAAAGATGAAGATTGCTATTGTTTCGGCGATGAAATGAATGATTATGAGATGATTAAAACATATAATGGTGTTGCGATGGGCAATGCAGTTTCACAAGTTAAAGAAGTAGCAAAGATATGCACTAAAGATTGTAAAGAAGATGGCGTTTCTTACGCCTTAGAGGAATTAATTAAATAGTTTATGCTTGAATTTAAAGAATATGATTTAAAAGAGGTTAAAGAAAAATTTCACTCTTATTTTAAAAATGAAAATACATATTTAAGTTGTGATTATACACTTGGTGAAAAGTTGATGTGGCATAAGTATTTCAAAAGTAGTTATGCAATTGTTGATGAAACATTAACTTTTAAAGAAATATATGATGATAATTGCTATTCTTTTTATTATCCAATGGGTAAAAATATTGATAAAATGTTTTCTCTAATTAAAGAATATGAATTAAATAGCAAATGCAAAAAATTAGAATTTTGTTGCGTTGACGAATCGCATTTAGAAGATTTAAAGAAAAGATTTCCACATTCTGATTTTTATTTTGATAGAAACTGGTCTGACTATATTTATTTAAATAAAGACTTTCAAACTTTTGCAGGAGGGGCTTACTCAAGTAAAAGACATCATGTAAAACAATTTAAAAAAGATTATCCTAATGCCATTTTTAGGAAATGTTCATCTATGGATAAAGATAAAATTATTAGTTTCATCCATGAATTTAGCAAGACCAAACCAATAGATTCTGAAGAAGCTAAAAATGAACTTAATCAATCTATAACAATAGCAAATGATTTTGATGAACTTGGATTAGATTGCTTTTGTATTGAGATTGATAATAAAATTATTGCAATTTCTATTTGTGAAATTTTAAATGATTGCATATATGATCATGTTGAAAAAGCTTTAAGGGAATACAAATCTGTTTACCCTTATTTTGTCCAATGTATCGCGAATTATTACAAGGATATAAAATATTTTAGTAGAGAAGACGATTCTGGCGATGAAGGTTTAAGATATTCAAAGCTTGAATATAAACCAATTAAATTGGTAAATAAATATATGTTTTATGTTAGAAACAATTTAGATTTATTGAATGAGATCCCAACTTTAAAAGTGAATGATTTAATTTCGCTAACAGAAATAAAAGAAGAAGACAAAGATGAATATTTTGATTTAAATGTAGATAAAGATTTAAATAAATATTGGGGATATGATTATACAAAAGATTTAAATGGGAAAGAATTAAATCCTGACTTCTTTTATAATATGGTTCAAGATGATTTTAATGACAAAACTTGGTTTAGTTTTGCTATAAGAAAAAATGGGAAATTAATTGGCGAAATTGTTCTAGGAGAGGTAAACAATAATAATGAATGCGAAGTTGGGTATCGCCTTATAAAGAGCGAGCGAAAACAAGGTTTCACATATGAATCTATGCGTGTCATACTTGAATTTCTATATAGGAAAGTCGGTCTTTCTGGAGTTAAAGCAAAAGCATGTCAAGAAAATACCCCTTCAATTAATCTTTTAAAGAAGCTTGGTTTTGTAGAAGTTTCAAATGATGAAATTTTTAAATATTTTAAGTTTAATCGTTAGATTTAGTTAATTATTTATAGAATTATCAATACTTAAGTTTTAGAGTTGCAATGAATTATTATGGAAACAATAAAGTATTCATTTAGAAATTTTTAGATTGAATTTGATGTATTTTAGTAGATATAAATTTGCTTTTATTCTAGGAATAAAAGTGTAAAATATGCTTCGTGAGTTTAGGTGAAATGATTAAAAAAAGATCTGAAATAGATCTTGTAAATGGTTCAACAAGCGAATTGGTAAAGAAAATGATTCTTTATACTCTTCCTATTGTTTTGGTTGGAATACTTCAACTTTTATATAATGCTTTTGACTTAATTGTTGTTCAAGGACATGATGGAAGTCTTGCAGCTGCAGCGGTTGGTGCGAATGGAAGTTTGATTAGTTTAATCACTGGTGGATTTTTGGGATTAGTTAATGGAACTAATGTTGTAATAGCACGTACTTATGGAAAAGGTGACCGTGAAAACTGCCAAAAAGCATTACACACTTCTTTAGTTGTGGCTCTTTTTGGTGGAGTTGTTATTGGGATTATTGGATTTGTTTTTTCAAAATATTTTCTTAAATGGATGAATGTTGATGAATCATATATTGATTTAGCAAATACATATTTGAAAATATATTTTCTTGGACTTCCATTTTTAGCTTTATATAATTTTGGAACTGCAATTTTAAGGGGCGTTGGAAACAGTTTTGCCCCATTAATGTTCTTATTTATTGCTGGTGTCACAAATGTTGGCTTAAATTATATGTTTGTTTATGCATTTAATATGTCAGTTAGTGGTGTTGCTTTAGCCACAATAATTAGTGAGGGGTTAAGTGCGTTTTTAGTTTTAATTTATCTTTATTTTAATAAAGGATTTATTAGATTTAGATTTAAAGAATTAAAAGTTTCTTCAAATGTATTAAAAGAGATTTTAAGAATTGGCATTCCTAGTGGAATTCAAGGAGTTGTTTTTTCAATTAGTAATGTTTTACTTCAAGCTTCAGTTAATACTTGGGGACCAGAAGTAGTTGCTGCAAATAGTGATGCTTCTTCTATTGAAGGTTTTACTTATATTTCTATGTTTTCTGTTTCTTCGACATCAAGTGCATTTATAAGCGCAAATTATGGTAGAGGTTATAAAGAAAATATAAAAAAGATAATAATTACAACAAGTATTATGACCTTAGTAATTGGTCTGCTTGTTGGTGGAATCGAATTATTATTTAGTAGGCAATTACTTGAATTCTATATGGGAAATAATGCTGATATTGAAGTTGAAGAATATGCTATGGCTAGACTTTTAGTTATTTTAACTACTTATTGGTTATGTGGATTAATGGATGTTGAGTGTGGAACTTTAAGAGGTCTTGGATATTCGATTTCTCCATTAATCATTACATTGAGTTTCTGCTGCTTATTCCGTGTATTTTGGAATTCGTGTATTTATTCAAATGATGTAACAAGCGAATTTCATAGTTTAGGTGTTTTATATGCCTGCTATCCAATTAGCTGGGGATTAGCATTTATAACAGAAATAATAATGTTAATTGCACTAAGAAAGAGATATGAAAAAAGAATTGAAATCAATTTTGAAAACTTCAATAAAGAGAATAATTTGACAGTTTCTGCTTAAAAGAATTCTTGTTGAATGTAGAGTTTTGTTTTTTTATAATAAGCAAGGGAGAAAATTATGCCATTTTTTATTCAAAAAGGTGATTTAGTATCAATGAATGTTGATTGTTTAGTCAACGATAGCAATGTCAATTTGAGCATGGTTGAAGGCGTAGGAAGAGCTATCTTCCATAAAGCTGGAGATGCTGTTTTAGCAAAAGCTTGTAAAGAAATTGGCCATTGTGATGTAGGGAAAGCAGTCCTTACACCAGCTTTTGGTATTGAAAACACAAAAGCTATTATTCATGCTGTTGGTCCAATCTATATTAATGGTAAACATGATGAAGAAGAAAATTTAACTAATGCTTATAATTCATCATTAAGTTTAGCTGTTGAACATGGTTATAAATCAATTGCATTCCCATTATTAAGTGGAACTTTTAATTTTCCTTTAAAAGAATGTTACGATATAGCCCTTAGAGCAATTAAAGAATTTTTAAAGAAGCACGATGATTTAGATGTTTATATGGTTATGTATAAGAATTTCCCACAAATGTTAACCGAAGAAATTCAAATTGCTTTAACTAAATATATTATTGATAATTCTGCATTTATTTTCTCGGATCAAAACGAAAAGCATAGTTTTTCAAGTTTAGTAAATGACGCCGTTAAAAAGAGCGGATTATCCTTAGAAGAAATTGCATTTAGAAGCAATTTAAAGCAAGAACATGCGAAAAAAATCATTGCTGACAATGGTGATATAACTAAAGAAGATATTATTTGTTTAGGTATTGGACTTGGATTAGATAAAACAAAAACAAACGCATTACTAATATCAAAAGGATTCGTATTTGAACCTACAATTGTTAGTGATTTAATAGTTTGCTATTTCTTAGACAATAAAATAAATGATATATTCTTAATTAATAACACATTATTCCAATACAACTTAAATTCATTAGGAAGTAATAAATAAAGCATCAAAATTGATGCTTTATTTTTATAAAATGTTATAAAATAACAATATGGATATTAAAAGAAGAGTAGAACCTCAAAGACAAAGTTCATTAGAAGCTGTACATAATTTTGATGAAGTTTTTAAAAATTACACTAAAGAAGAAGTTATTTTAGAAGCTTCACGTTGTTTGAATTGTAAAAATAAACCTTGTGTTCAAGGTTGTCCAATTAATAACAACATTCCTCTAGCAAATCTTTTAGCGAAAAATGGAGATTTTAAAGGAGCTTACGAAACATTTTTAAAAACAAACCAATTATCAAGTGTATGTGGTAGAGTTTGTCAACAAGAATTGCAATGTGAAAAAGCTTGTACATTAGGCAAAATACCAAATCAAGAATCTGTTGCTATTGGAAGGATTGAAAGGTTTTTAAGCGACTATTTTAAAGCTGAACGAAGCAATTTAAATATTGTTAAAAACGGTAAAAAGGTTGCAATTATTGGTAGTGGTCCTGCTGGAATCACTTGTGCGTCAATCTTAGCCAAGAATGGTTTTGATGTTACCATGTATGAAAAAGATGAGAAATTTGGCGGACTTTTAACCTATGGCATACCAAACTTTTGTTTACCTAATGAAGTGGTATTTAATGAAATTGATAAACTTAAATCTTTGGGTGTTCGATTAGTTAATAACACTAAAATTGAGACTAAAAAAGATCTTGATAAGCTTATTGACGAAGGCAATGTCGCAATATTTATTGCTCATGGTGCAAACAAACCAAGAATGATGAATATTGAAGGTGAAGATTCTAAATATGTTATTTCGGCAGCAAAATATTTAAGAGTCATTAATGCACAAGATGAGTGCAAGGATGAATTTTTAGGCATTATAAGCGATGCAAAGAAAGTTGTTGTTGTTGGCGGTGGTAATGTCGCAATTGATTGTGATAGAGCTGCATTAAGAATGGGTGCAGAACATGTATATAATGTTTATCGTAGAACTGAGGCAGAAATGCCTGCTAGAAAAGAAGAATTTTTAAATGCAAAAAGTGAAAATGTTGATTTTAAATTCTTAACAAATCCAACGAAGATTTTATTGGATGATTCTAAAAAAGTAATTGGTGTTGACTGCATTAAAATGGAACTTGGAGAGCCTGATAGTAGCGGAAGAAGAAGACCAATTGAAGTTCCAAATAGTAATTTTGTTATTGATTGCGATCTTGTTGTTATGGCATTAGGATCTGTATCTGAAGCGGATGTTATTTCAAAAGAGAATAATTTAACAATTAATAAATATGGTTTTTATGAAGTAAATGAAGAAACTATGGAAACTAATATTGAAAATGTTTATGCGGGTGGAGACTGTGTTACTGGTCCAACAACAGTTGTTCTAGCAATAAAAGCAGGGCGTACTGCTGCAAATGCCATTATTGAAAAATATAAGTAAAAGAAAATCCTAGCGGTGAAATCGCTAGGATTTTAAAATTTATTCTGCTTCTCTTAAGGATTTGTCTTTAGCAAGAACCTCATCCATTTCTTCAATCTCTTGTTTGTCTGGTACATAGAGATAAGGGACATTACGGACAATTTCATGATAATCAAATCCATAACCACATAAGAATTTATTTTCTTTTAAATGTAATCCAACATAATCTACATGGAAGTCAACTTTTCTAAGAGGAGTTTTATCAACTAAACATACAACAGAAATTGATTTTGGGTTGTGTTTAATTTGGATATATTGTTTAAGATAATTTAAAGTTAAACCTGTATCAACAACATCTTCAACAATGACTACATCGCGGCCAGTAACATTTTCAGTTAAGTCTTTCTTCAAGTGAATGACTCCAGTTGAAGAAGTTCCATCATAACTTGTAACTTGAATGAAGTCTATAGCCATAGGGAAATCGCAATTTTTAATAAGGTCAGTAAAAAATAATACCGCACCTTTTAAAATACAAACAAAAACAGGTAAAGAATCGCTATTTTTATATTTTTCTGTTAATTCTGCACCAAGTCTTTTGCAGGTCTCGTTAATTTCATCGGCTGTTAATACAATTTCTCTCATACTAAATACTCCTTAGAAAGATAAAAACGATTATATACATTTGAAAGTTGAGAAAAAAGTGTTTGTTGAAAAATACTTATTTTTTTATGAAAAACTAATCTTATTTTAATTGTAATAATATATTTTGATTAGGATTAATAAAATTATAACTACTAAAAACTAAGTTAAATTAATTATAGGCGTTCTATGTTTTGATTGTTTTGTTGATAGGGTTGTTTTCATGATTGATATTACTATGGCGAAATTAACTAAGAAATTTTAATTTTAGCTGATTATTCAACAAATATAGGTTTAAGAAATTAGTTCAATTTTGTTGCAAAGATAATATTTAAAAGAATAAAAATTCGATTATATTTGTGATAAAATATTTGCATGGGAAATCAAAAGAAAAACATAACGAAATATTTAAATGATTTAGAGGAATTTCGTTTACCTGCATATAATGAATTTCCTCCTATTCCTTTATATATGGAGCAAGTTATTTCATATATTGGAGAGTGTTTAAAAACTTTTTCAGGGAATAAAGATAATAGTGAAGACAATAATGTATTAACACCATTTATGGTTAATAATTATGTTAAAGCAAAAATTATTGCCCCGCCAAAAGATAAAAAATATTCTAAAGAACATTTAGCTTATCTTCTTGCAATTGCATTATTAAAATCGGTTGTATCAATGAAAGATATTGCAACTTTGATTGATCTTGATGGTGAGTTATTTGAAGATAAAAAGAACTTATATGATTTCTTTAAGAAAATCCAAGAAGAGACGTTAAAAAAAGAAGTGCGTAAAGCCAATGTAAGAGTTGAAACATTATCTAAAATTAGTAAGGAAAAACTTAAAAATGGGGAAGGTAATAAATCAATTGAAGATGCAAATTTAGCATATGTAGCTCTAAAGTTATATATAGAAGCAGAAACTAAAAAACAAATTGCTGACACAATTATGAAAGAAGTCACTGAAAGTAATTTATCAAAAGTAGTGATCAAGGAATCAAAAAGTGAAAAGCGATTAAATAAGAAAAAAGAAAATAAAGAAGCTAAGAAAATAGGAAATAGATAAAGGAGTGATTTATGAAAGTATTAGTTACAGGTGGACTTGGATTTATCGGTTCAGAAACAGTTGTTGCTTTAATTAGAAATAAAGCAGAAGTTGTTATTATTGACAATCTTTTTAATTCTAAAATTGAAGTTTTAGATAAGATTAAAGAATTAACTGGTGTTAAACCAACATTTTATGAATTTGATGTTGCAGATAAAAAGAAACTTGCTGAAGTTTTTAAAAAAGAACAACCAGATTCAATTATTCATTTTGCAGGTTATAAGGCAGTCGCTGAATCTGTTATGAAACCTTTAGAGTATTATGAGAATAATTTAGGCACCACATTTGCACTTTTAGAATGCATGAGTGAATTTAATTGCAAAAATCTCGTATTTTCTTCATCAAGCACTGTTTATGGTTTACCAAATAGAGTCCCGCTTTATGAAACGGATCCTGTAAAGAGCGCAACTTCCCCATATGGCGAAACAAAAGTTATGATTGAAAGAATTATTGAAGATTATGCAAAAGTTCATAAAGATTTCAATTTTGCACTTTTAAGATATTTTAATCCAATTGGTGCTGATCCAAGTGGTTTATTAGGTGAAGATCCAAATGGAATTCCAAATAATCTTTTGCCATATATTGCAAAAGTAGCTGTTGGCGAATTACCAGTTTTAAAAATTACTGGTAAGGATTATAAAACACCAGATGGAACTGGAATAAGAGATTATATTCACGTTTGTGATTTAGCTGAAGGCCATGTTTTAGCTCTTAAGAAATTAAGCGAGAATCCAGGTTTAGTTATCTACAACCTTGGAACTGGGAAAGGAACTAGTGTTCTTGAAATGGTTGATGCATATCAAAGAGCTACTGGAATCAAAATCAAATATGAATTTGCTCCAAGAAGACCTGGAGATAT
>CAVFXI010000038.1:0-36661 GCA_963626345.1 Gemmiger formicilis
GAGAAGAAAATTATTATTAGGCAACTGGAAGATGAATAAAACTCTTCCAGAAGCTATTGAATTTGCTAATGGAACAAAAGAAATTAGTGATTTAGCAAAAAAGAATAAAGTTGATATGGGTGTTGCTTGTCCATATATTGACTTACAAGCTGTTAAAAAAATCGTTAAGAAAAGACTTATCGTAGCAAGCCAAAACGTTAGTAAAGATGATCATGGTGCTTTTACCGGAGAAATCTCAATTCCAATGCTTAAATCAATTAATATTGATTGGGCAATTATTGGACACTCCGAAAGAAGAGAATATGATGCTGAAACTAGCGAAAAATGTAATAAAAAGATTTTAGCTTTATTAGCTAATAATATGGTTCCAGTTTATTGCTGTGGAGAATCACTTGAAACTTTTGAAGCAAATAAAACTAAAGAATTTATTAAAGAACAAATCTTAGTTGGTTTAAAAGATGTTAAACCAGAAGATATGACCAAAGTTGTCATTGCATATGAACCAATTTGGTCAATTGGAACTGGCAAAAATGCTAGCAAAGAAATTGCAGAAGATATTTGCGGATATATTCGTAAATTAGTTAGACAACTTTACGGCGCTAAAGTTGCTAATCGTGTTAGAATCCTTTATGGTGGTAGTGTTAAACCAAATAATATAAAAGAATATTTAAGCGAAAAAGATATAGATGGAGCCTTAGTTGGTGGTGCATCACTTGAACTTGAATCATTCAAAGGATTATTAACAAGCATTCTTTAATGTATTAAGCAACGTGATTAATCGCGTTGCTTTTTTAATGCTGATTTGAATCGATAACTAGATATTTATATATGGGGTGAAATAAAGCACATAAAAACATAATTTTCACATATGAAAAATGTAATTCACGAATGATTTTTAATAGTTTCCTTCGTATTTTTTGATTTTTTACAAACTTTTATTTATTCCATAAAAAAATTTATAATATTAATCAATTTCCTTAATAAAAAATTAATATGTATGTTATAATTTAGATACAAATTTAAATATACATAGAGAGGATTAAAGATTATGACTGATAGTAACAAATTTAGAACTCTTGCGAAAAATGAAGTAGCAAAAATTGAAAAAGAAACTTATGGTAGAAATGTTAACCATGAAGAAATTGAAATTGTTTTCCAATCGTATGTTTTGGGAAATATGAAAGCAACATTAGTAGTCGCTAGAAATACTCAAGGTAGATATTACGAAGTTTCTTATAGCTCGATCGCAAGGAAAATGTATATTGATGTTTACGCAAAACAAGGCGCAGTTGTTGTTGAAGTTGAATAATAAATTAAATATTATTGTAAATTCTTATAAATATTTAACAAATCAATCAAAAAGTGAAAAAAGTGCTTGAAAATAACAAGAAACTCTTTATCATTTTTTGATAGGGAGACAAATAGCAAATTATTCCCCCTAAATTGTTTGCTATTGTTTCCTTTTTTATTTGAAAAAAATATATTTTTTAGCACTCAACACTTTACACTGCTAAAATTTGTTATATAATAATAATGCTTCAAATAGGAGGTAAATAAATTATGAAAGAAACAAAAGAATTTGAAACTGAAAGTAAGCAACTTTTAAATTTAATGATTAATTCTATTTACACAAATAAAGAAATATTTTTAAGAGAATTAATCTCTAATGCAAGCGATGCAATCGACAAATATAAGTACATTTCTTTAAATAGCAATAACAAATATCCTTTAAAAGAATTTGCTATTG
Source organism: Gemmiger formicilis (assembly GCA_963626345.1). GTDB lineage: Bacteria > Bacillota_I > Bacilli_A > RFN20 > CAG-826 > Onthovivens. Next base: position 1,748 of record CAVFXI010000038.1, read on the forward strand.
ATCTTTCTTATGATAAAGATAAGAGAACTATTACCATTAAGGATAATGGTATCGGAATGAATAAGGATGATTTAATTAAAGATTTAGGGACTATTGCAAGAAGCGGAAGCAAAGATTTTATTAACAAATTTGCTAAAGCTAAAAAATCCAAGGATGAAGAAAATAAGGATTCATCAAATAAAGAAGATTTAAATATTATTGGTCAATTTGGTGTTGGTTTTTATAGTGCCTTTATGGTTGCTAAAGAAATTACAGTTTTGACTAAAAAGTATGATTCAAAAACAGGCTATAAGTTTGAAAGTGATGGCGTTAAAACTTATACAATTGAAGAAGACAATTCATTAAATGATAGTGGCACAGAAATTATTTTAAAACTTAAAGAAAATACTGATTCTGAGAACTATGATAATTATTTAAATGATTATCAAATTGAAGATTTGGTTAAAAAATATAGCGATTACATCCGTTATCCAATCAAAATGGAAATTACAACTAAGAAAGAAAAATTAGATAAAGATGGAAAGCCAATTGAAAATGAATATGAAGATGTTAAAGAAGTTAAGACATTAAATTCCATGATTCCATTATGGAAGAAAAATAAAAATGATGTTACTGATGAAGAATTAAATAACTTCTATAAAGATAAATTTAGTGATTATAGTGATCCATTTGCATCTTTATTCATTACTGTTGATGGAGTAATTTCTTATAACGCACTTGTATATATTCCAGGTCATGCTCCATATAACTTATATAGCGAAAACTATGAAAAAGGTTTGGATCTTTATAGTAAAGGCATCTTTATTAAAGAAAAATGTAAAGAGCTTGTTCCTGATTACTTAAAATTCATTAAAGGTGTTGTTGATAGCGAAGACTTTGATTTAAATATATCGCGTGAAATGCTACAAAATTCACCTGTGCTTAGAAGAATAAATGACAATATTGAAAAGAAAGTCGTTGAAAAACTTAAAGAAATTGAGGATTCTGATTTCAAAAAATATTGTGAATTCTTTAAGAATTTTGGTGATCATATTAAATTTGGCATTTATCAAAGTTTTGGCTCTAAAAAAGAATTGTTAGAAGATTTGTTAGTATTCCATTCACTTAATTCGAAAGATGATGAATACATCACATTAAAATCATATAAGGATAGTATGAAAGAAGGTCAAAAAGAAATTTATTACGTAAGTGGTAAATCACTTGAAGCCATAAAACTTCTTCCACAACTTGAAAAATATAAGAAAGCCGGAATTGATGTATTATTATTAACTGAAAATATTGATGAATTTGCTTTAAGTATAATGAAAGATTATAAGAAAGTTGAATTCAAAAATATTACAAATGAATCTAGCGAAGATTTAAGCGATGATGAAAAAGAAAAGATCACATCTTTAGAAGCCGAAAATAAGAGAACGTTAGATGAATTAACGGATGCTTTAAAAGGCAAAGTTGATCAAGTTACATTCTCTACAAAACTTGTTGATTCTCCAGTTTGCATTACAACTAAAAATAACTATAGCTTAAGCATGGAAGAAACATTGAAGAATGATCCAAATAACAAGAATAATGCAGATATGTATAAAGCAACAAAAGTTCTTGAAATTAATCCAGATCACGAATTATTTAAGGCTATTTCAAAATTAACTAACGAAGATGATGTTAAGAAATATGGCGCACTTCTTTATGATGAAGCTATGTTACTTGAAGGATTTGATGTCGAAGATAAAGCTGCATTTGTTAAAAATTTAAATGATTTAATGCTTAAAAATATCGATAAATAATTCTTAGTAAAATTTAAATGTTAGACCTTCGATTTTTATACAATTGAGGGTCTTTTTTATTGTATAATTATTAAAAATTTTGGAGAGATTTATAGTTATGAAAAAGAACAATTTTTTAAAGAAAAATGGGAAAATAAGTTTAGTTGCTCCATCATTTGGTTGTGCTGGTGAACCTTATAAAACTCGATTAGATGTTGCAATTGAAAATCTAAAAAGTTACGGATATAACGTTGATATTGGACCAAATTGTTATTTAGCTAAAGCTAATACTAGAAGTAATAAAGCATCTTTATGTGGAAAGGAAATCATGGATGCTTTTTATAGCGATTCAGATTGTATTATTAGTGTTGGTGGCGGAGAAACTATGATGGAAATTCTTCCTTATGTAAATTTTGAAAAAATTAAGAAAATGAATCATAAATTTTTTGTAGGATTTAGTGATAATACAAACTTAACTTATACACTAACAACTTTAAGCGATTTCATGACTATATATGGTGTATGCGCCCCTGCATTTGCTTTTGAGTTAAAAGATGATAATAAAGATACATTAGATTTGTTGACTGGGAAAATTAAAAAGACAAAAGGATATGATGGATTCTTTATAAATAAGGATGAAGATTTTGATGCATCTTTAGAGCCATTAAAAGAAATTGAATATAATGAAAATAAAGTTTTACGATTACAGCCAAAAAATACTGATTTAAATATTGAAGGAAGAATGCTTGGTGGGTGTCTTGATTGTCTCGTTAATCTTTGTGGAACTAGATTTGATAAAACTAAAGAATACCTTGAAAAATATAAAAATGATGGATTTATTTGGTTCTTGGAATCGTGTGATTTAAATTCAATTAGCATTGAAAGAGCATTGTTTCAATTAAGGGAAGCAGGGTGGTTTAAATATGTTAAAGGATTCATTTTTGGTCGACCACTTCATTATAAAGAGAAAGTTTTTGGTGAAGATCATTACATGGCAATTCGTAATATTATTAATAAATTAAATGTTCCATATGTTATGGACGCAGATCTTGGGCATCTTTCTCCATCAATGCCTATTGTTACAGGAGCTAAAGCTCATGTAACAACTAAAAATGGAAATATTTTTATTGAATACTTAGACTTATAAGTAATTAAATACTGATAAAATTTTAAAAACAAATTTTAAATTCAAAAAATATCAGTATTTTTTTATTTAAAAACATACGATATTTTTTTCACAAAATTTTCACAAATTGTACATGCATAACTAGGGTCTTTTAAATATAATTTAAAACAAAATGAAAATTTAATCGATTTTGTCTACAAAAAATACTGATTTTATGTATAATTATTTCGTAGGGATTTTATTATGCAAAAAAATTATGACATTATAATTGTTGGAGCAGGTCCTTGCGGTATATATGCAAGTTACGAGCTCTGCAAGTTAAATAAAAATTTAAAAATATTATTAGTTGATAAAGGATATGATATCTATCACCGTTCATGTCCGATTTTAAAAGGTAAAATAAAACAATGTCCACAAGACATTTATGGCAATAGTGGTTGTTATCCAGCATGTTCCATGACTAATGGTTTTGGAGGATGTGGTGCTTATAGTGATGGGAAATTTAATATTACCAGCGAATTTGGTGGTTGGTTAACTGAGTATCTTAATAATGATACTGTTTTAGATTTGATTAAATATGTTGATAGAATCAATTTGGAGCATGGTGCGCCTGAGGAAATTACAGATCCTCATACTCCTGAAGTTGAAGAAATCGAAAGAAAAGGTATTGCAGTTGGTTTAAAACTTTTAAGAAGTGAAGTAAGACACTTAGGAACTGAAGTTAATTTAAAAGTTTTGCAATCGATTTATGAAGAACTTAAAAAGCATATTGATATGCAATATTCAACCGAAGTTGAAGATATTATTGTTAATGACAAAAATGAAATAACTGGCATCATTACGAATAAAAAAGAAACTATTAATGCTAAATATGTTTTATTAAGTGTTGGTAGACCTGGCGCTGAATGGCTTAGCAAAGTCATGAAAAAACATAAAATTAAAGTTTCTAATAATAGAGTTGATGTTGGTGTTAGAGTTGAAACTAACGACATTATTATGAAAGAAATAAATAAACATCTTTATGAAGGGAAGTTTGTTTATGCTACGAGTTTAGGAACAACAGTTCGTACATTTTGCTCAAATCCATCTGGACATGTTGTTTTAGAAAATGATGGAAATGTTGTTACAGTTAATGGACACGCATATAATTCAAGTGATTTAGGAAGTCAAAATACAAATTTTGCTCTTTTAGTTTCACATGAATTTAGTGAACCATTTAAAGATTCAAACGAATATGCAAAAGATATTGCAAGTTTGGCTAATAAATTAAGTGGCGGAACTGTTATTGTTCAAAGATTTGGTGATATTTTAGCTGGAAGAAGATCAACACAAAAGAGAATTGAGGAAGGTTTTGTTAAACCAACTTTAAAAGAGGCTGTTCCAGGCGATTTGTCTTTAATTTTACCTTATAAAACAATGCAATCTTTAATTGAAATGATTAAAGCTTTGGATCATGTCACTCCTGGAATTGCAAATTCACATACGCTTTTTTATGGAGTAGAAGCCAAGTTTTATAGTGATAAGATTGAATGCGCAAACAATTTCGAGACAAAAATTAAGAATTTATATATAGGTGGCGATGGAGCTGGAATTACCCGTGGTCTCGCACAAGCTGGTGCAAATGGTGTAGCAGTTGCTCGTGACATTTTGAAGAAAGAAGAGGGTAAATAGATATGGAAACAATTTTTACAAGTGATGGTGTTTTTAGTGTTAATGGATTGCTTGACTTTATATTTACTTTACTTGCTGTAGGTGCTTTAGTTTTCTTTGTTTTATATTATGTTAAAAGAAAATTTGCAATTATTACCACTTGTTCAATTGGCGGATTAATTTTAATTGCTACAATCTTTAAACTTTACAGTTTGCTTATAGTTTCATCTGCGGCACTTATTGTGTCATGCGTGATTTATCTTGTAGCAAATATGGCGGAAATTAGATCCCTTGTAGCAAATAAGTTTGTTCAACCTAAAAAATTAAGAAATACAATTGTTAAAGATAAAGAAGGCGATGATAAAATTTTTGATAAAGAGGCTCTTTATAAAACAGTTAATGAGGCAGTTTTGTATTTATCAAAACACAAAATTGGTGCAATTATGACTTTCGAAAGAAAGGATAAACTTGATAATTTAATTAAAAATGGTTCGGTTTTAGATGCACCAGTTACTTATGAACTTTTAATTACAATTTTTTATCCAGGTACACGTTTACACGATGGTGCCGTAGTTATTAGGAATGATGAAATTATTGCAGCAAGTGTTTATTACACACCAACTACAAAGCCTTTAATCGGTAAATATGGAAGTAGACATAGAGCAGCTATTGGTATTTCTGAAATTTGTGATGCCGTTACGGTTGTTGTTAGTGAAGAAACTGGAAGAATTTCTATTGCTTATAATGGCGAACTTGAAGGATATAGTCCTGATAATTTCTACAAAGCTTTCGGAAATATCATGAGCGAAACAGAAAGTATTGCAATTTCAAACGAAGAAGGAAATTAAGATGGACGAAAAAAGAAAACAAGAACTTCAAGAAGAAAAATTTCAAGAATACTATGATTTCATAATTAAAGTGCTTTCGATTGCAAAAATCGGACGAGTTTTTTCTAAGGATCCATATGCTTTAGACAATTATGAACAACTTGAAAAACTTGCTATGAAAGAACTTGAAAATTTCGAACATGTTAAATTTAATAAACCAGATTTATTTGATAGAGAAATTTATCCTACTCCTAGTGTTTCTGTTCGTACGTGCGTTTTTAATGATAAGGGCGAGATTTTGCTCGTTAGGGAGTTTCCTGAAGAGAGATATTCTTTACCTGGTGGATGGTGTGATTTATATGATGCACCAAGTGAGGCTGCTAAAGCTGAATGCGAACAAGAAGCTGGAGCAAAAATTAAAAATTTAAAACTAGTTGGAATAATTAATAGAACGCCATTTAAGGTTTTTCCAGCTGGTACACCTCTTCATAAATCAGTTCCTGAATATGCAATTATTTTTAGAGCTGAATTGGATGGGGTTTTAAAAGAGCATTTATATGAAACTGATGATGTTGGTTTCTTTAATATAAATGAACTTCCACCTTTAAGTCATAAAGTTACTGAAGATGAAGTTAAAAAGATGATTTTAGCTGCAAAAGATGGTAAAGTTATCTTTGATTAAATTTTAGGAGAAAAGTTATGTCAACTCACATTTTAGATTCTGCAAAATTTGCAAAAACAGTTTTAATGCCAGGAGATCCTTTAAGAGCAAAATATATTGCTGAAAATTATTTAGTGGATGCTAAAGAAGTCACGAATGTACGTGGTATTTTAGGTTTTACTGGAAAAACAAAAGATGGTAAAGAAATTAGTGTCATGGCTAGTGGTATGGGTTGCCCATCCATTGGTATTTATTCTTATGAACTTTTTAAGTTTTATGGTGTTGAAAATATTATCCGTATTGGAACTTGCGGAAGTTTAAATGATGATTGCCATATTGGTGATGTTATTTTAGGAACATCAGCATGCTCAAATAGTGGATTTGCAAGTCAATATGAGGTTAATGGCATTAGAATGTCACCTGTCTCAGATTTTGGTTTACTTTATAAAGCTTATAATAATGCTAAAGAATTAGGACTTAAAGTCCATGTTGGACCAATTTTAAGTAGCGATTGTTTCTATGGTGAAGATGCTTCACAAAATACAAAAATTAGTAATATGGGTATTTTAGGATGTGAAATGGAAGCTTATGCTCTATTCTTAAATGCAATGATGCTTAAAAAACATGCGGCTTGTATTTTGACTGTTAGCGATAAACTTGTTGGCACTCCAGAAAAAGATTTAACTCAAATGGAAAGACAAACAATGTTACATAACATGTTTAATCTTGCCTTAACTTTAGCTGAATAATAAGGAGATATTTATGAATGGAAACGCATTAGAAATGAATGATTTATTGCGAATTATTTTCGTTGTTTTATGTATAATTTTAGGTATTTTACTTGTTTTAATAGTGCTTTTCCCATTTATAAAAAGAAAATATATATTCCGTAATTTTAAACGTGTTTATTATAAAAAAATAAATAATATTGTTTTAGATAATGATTATCTTTTAATTAATGATTTAACTTTAAATGATAGAGAAGGAAAAATTTGTACTATTGATCATTTAGTTTTTGCAAATAAGTATATTTATGTAATTAAAGATAGATATTATCGTGGTGGAATTTCTGGAAATGCTGATGATAATGTTTGGTTCTTTTATGGCAAGCAAGGTCAAAAAGAAGAATTTGAAAATCCAATGAATATTAATAAAAAACGTGTTGAAAAACTTGCGAATATTACGCATTTTGATAAAGATTATTTCATTTCAATTGTTTTAATTAATAACGATTGTGTCGTTAAAAATTTAAAATCATTAAATGGTGGCGATAGTTATATTGTTCCATATAGTAAATTAAAAAGTTTGATTAAAACAATTGAATCAAGAAATGTTCCTCCAATTGAACAAAAAGGATTAGAAAAAGCAGTTTTAGAAATTGCTCAACTTAAAGGAAAGAATGTTAATGACGAAATCGAGTAAAAAAGAAATATATAAGAAGTTTGCTATAAATTCGAGAACTAACTTGCGCTTTAGCGCAGTTATTTCTTTTATTGTTGTAATAATTTATGCATTTGCTGCCTTAATTTTGAATTACTACAGTTCATTTTTTTCAGGAATGCTTGGCATATTATTAATTATTTTGTTTTTGTCATGCTTAGTTGCGCTTATTCAACCTTTTATTTATAGCTTTTTTGCACTTAATACTTTACAAAATAGCAATGAAGATAGACCTGTAGGAATGACTGAATTTTTTAGAGGATATGTGGTTGGAAGCAAAAGAATGATTTCTACTTTGCTTTTAATTCCATCGACTTTGCTTTATTCATTTTTGATATATTTTGCTTCATCGTTCATACTTGGTTTTGTTACGTATGGAACATTGTTTTTAGTTAATCCTGAATATCAAGAATTATATAAACAAATGCTTACTTATATTCAAGCAAATAACCAAGAAGGTTTAACTACTTTATTGAATGCTAATATGCAATTAATAAATACTCCTTTGGTTTATCTTGAATTTTTCTCAACATTCTTAGGATTTTATTATTTCATCCATAGAATTGGTTTAAATATTTTTAAATATTATTTATTACCATATGCTTTTAATTGCAATAAATCAGTATTTCAGAACGTTTATAAAAGCACAATAAAAGAAAATAGAAAATATTTTTATTCAAATTACTATAGTGTTTTATATCCATTAGTTATTTTAGTTTGTGTTATTTATCCACTCACTTATTTTTTGCTTTATTTTTTAAAGTTCCATAATAGTTCAATTTTAATTTTAGGATTAACTTCTATAGTTGTTACAATTTTATTTTTGTTACCATTTTTACCAATATTATTTAATTTTTATGAAGAAATAGTAGAAAAGTTTGCGGTTTTACTCATTGCAAGAATGAGATCAATTTTAGAAGAAGAATTAAACCAATTAAATGAAGCGCTTGAAAATGCCACTGATGAAGAAAAAGCCCAAATAAACGCTTTTAAATCATATTTGAACACTTTAAATATCAGTAATGAAAATATGAAAGAGAAAGAAAACGAGCTTAGAATAAAAGCAGAAGAAAAAGAGGCAAAAGAAAAAGAGAAGAACGAAAAAAATAAAAAGGATTAAATTATTTATAAATTAATCACGTTAAGTGATGGTATTCTTGTTGGCTTTGCCAATTCGAGTTCTTGGTCCGATGTGCTTTCCCACAAAAAAAGAGCAAGACGTTAATCTTACTCATATTTGCTCTTCTGGAGCAGGTGACGGGAATCGGACCCGCGTACTCAACTTGGCAAGCTGATATTCTACCATTGAATCACACCTGCGTGCTTAATTATCATATATGAAAAGATTTGAAAAATCAAGGAGATTTGTATGAACGAATATCAGCTTGCAGAATTAATTTTCCCAAACATCAAAAAAACTGTAGAAGATTTAGAAAAAATGTATCCCGAAAGAAGTTTCGACGCGGGTCAAAAAGTAACCCGTTTTGCACCTTCACCAACAGGATTTTTACATACTGGCAGTTTATTTACATCGCTAGTTGCTTCTAAACTTGCAAAAGATTCTAAAGGTGTTTTTTATACACGTTTAGAAGATACAGATACTAAGCGTGAAATTAAAGGTAGTGGAGAATTATTGGTTAAACAATTAGCAAGATTTAATATTATTCCTAATGAAGGATATTTAGGTGAAAAAGAAGAAGGAAATTATGGACCTTATAAACAATCAAATAGAAAAGAAATTTATGAGATTGTAATTAAAGAAATGCTTCAAAAAGGTTTAGCTTATCCATGCTTTTTAACTGAAGAAGATTTAATAAAACTTAGAGAAGAACAAGATAAAAATAAGGAAATTACAGGTGTCTATGGAAAATATGCTAAATATAGAGATTTAGATCCTCTTGAAGCTATTGAAATGATCAAAAATGGTAAACCTTTTGTTATTAGATTTAAATCACATGGAAATCATTTAAATAAAATCAAAGTTCACGATGAAATTAGAGGAGATCTTGAATTAACTGAAAATGATCAAGATGTTGTTATTTTGAAAAGTGATGGACTTCCAACATATCATTTTGCTCATGTTGTAGATGATCATTTTATGCATACAACTCATGTCACGCGTGGAGAAGAATGGCTTCCAAGCTTACCAATTCATATTGAAATGTTTAAAGCTTTAGGATTTAAACTACCAAAATATGCTCATCTTCCAGTTATTATGAAAATGGATAATGGTACTAGAAGAAAATTATCAAAAAGAAAAGATAATGAAGCTAGTGTCGATTATTTCTTTAAAGAGGGTTATGAGCCAAATGCATTACTTGTTTATTTAATGACTATTGCAAATAGCAATTATGAAGACTACATCGTAAGAACTAAAGATTATAATTTAGACAATTTTGAATTTAGTTTAAAGAAAATGTCTTTAGATGGAGCTCTTTTTGATAATGATAAATTGAATTTCTATAGTAAAGAAGTTTTAAGCAAAATGACTAAGGAAGAAATTTCTGAAAAGGCTCTTAAATGGAGCGAAGAATTCTCCCCTGAACTTTATAATTTCATTAATAAAGACAAAGCAAGATTTGTTGAAATAATGAATATTGAAAGAGAAAAGAAAAATCCAAGAAAAGATTATGCTAAATATAGTGATATTTATCCTTTAATTAAATTCTTTGATAGTGATGAATATTTAAAGATGTCTAAAAACATCAAAGAAGAATTTAATCCAAATATAAATAAGGATATAATCGTCAATTTCTTAAATGATTATAAAGACAATTATGACGTTTCTTTAGATGAACAAAATTGGTTCAATAAAGTTAAAGAAGTTGCTTCAAAGTGCAATTTCTGTACTGATAATAAAGTTTATAAGGAAGATCCAAGTAAATGGAGTGGTAATATTAATGATGCTTGTGAAATTATTCGTATTGCCTTAACAACAAGAAAAGTTACTCCAAACTTATTTTCTATTATGAAAATTTTAACTGATAAAGAAATTAAAGAAAGAATTGAAGTAACCATTAAAGAGTTAGCATAGAATCAATTAAAATTCATTTATGAATGACTGATACAAATTATTTTTGTGTCAGTTTTTTTAAATTTTATGAAAAAAATCTAAAAATTTTTTGAATTCCCCCCCTATTAATAGTGAACGGAGGAATTTTTTATGAACAAACTTTATGAAGGTCGAAAAGATTTTACAACATATTTAAAGCTTTCTCGACCAGACGATGAACTTTACAAAACGGTTTCAAAAAAGAAACCATTCTCAACGGAGTATCAACTAAAAGTACCATACTCTCTTTATTCAACATCATTTGCTTCAGTTGTTGGAACAGCTTTTGATTATCTTGCACGATTTATGATTGCAAGATTAATTGAAAATAATAAAGAAGAAGTTCTTGATAATCTTGCAGCTGAAAGAGGAATTGAATGTTTTAATAGTATCGAACAAGAATTTATTAATGAAAAGTTTGAATACTATTTAGAAGAACTTGAGCGGTATATTTATGGTGATAACGAAGTTACACTTAAAGATGTAACGATGATGTCGTGTTTTTTAGCAAGACTTGAACATGCTGCAAGAACAAAATGGATCCCAAACGAAGAGACAATTAAATATCTTCATAAGGAAGACAAAGAAGTGCTTAAAGAAGTAAATATGATGGGCGTAGTTTTTTATGATGACTTCATTATGAAAGGAATGGTTAAAGAAAAAAGTGAAGTGGTCTTCAATCCGACTTTTGGAGTGTGTACCGAAAAACTTAAAGGTGCTGATGGAGATATTTATATTGATGGCGTTTTATGGGATTTTAAAACTACAAAAAGCAATATAAAGAAAACTGAAGATTTTACTCAAATGTGGCAATACCTTGTTTATGATAAAGTGTGCAAATTGTATTCTGATGACACCTATAGTTTAAAGAACAAAGAGATTAAAGCATTGGCATTTTATAAAGCGCGGTTTGGCGAAATAGAATTTTTAAAAATTAAGGAAATAAATACTAAGCAATTATTCGCTGTTAGTCGAACAATTATTTCAATGTTAACGCATATTGATGATTGCGTTACTATTGATGACGCTCTTCAAAGAACTAACCGATATAAAGTTTTTACAACTAATTAAGCATATTATTTGTTTTTAAAATTTAAGACCTTATAATTATCTTGTTTTTTAGTGAGGAAAATTTATGAAAATTGCATTAACTTATAACGTAGAAGACAAAACAGTTGGTCAACACTTTGGAGATTGTGAAAATTTTTTGATTGTTGATTTAGACAATAATACTGAAAAAGTTGTTGATAATGGTGGATATTCACATAAGGAATTAATCCCATATTTAGCTACTTTTGGCGTTAAAAGTTTGATTTGTGGTGGAATTGGCGATATGGCTGTTTATCTTTTAGGTCAAGCTGGCATTAAAGTATTTTGTGGAGTTCAAGGAGATGCTAAAAAAGCGATTGAACTTTATAAAGATAACAAACTTACAAGCGATGAATCTATGATTCATCAATGTTCTTGCCATCATTAATTTTTAAGATTTTACATTTTTATATTTTGAAAATTTTGAATTTTCTAAAATTGTTTTAATATACAAAAAAATAAATATTTTTAAATTTTTGCTCTATCAATTTCTGTTTATTAAGAATTTGTTGTACCTTTAATAATAATTAATAAATAATCAAATAATGTTGATGTAATCAATTGTTTTTCATATGTGAACGAAAAATATACATTTTAAAATGTCTATTTTTACAAATCTTTTATCATTTTATTTCCGATGGTCGTTTTCTTAAATTGGTAATATGAAGATGCTTTGAAAGCGCTTTCACGCGCATAGATGCAAATAGACAATAGTTGTCTATATTACATAATTCAGGAGGAAAAATATGAAAGGAATTTGTGTAAAGAGTGAAATTAAACCTTTAAAAAAAGTTTTACTTCACCGCCCTGGTCGCGAATTATTAAATTTAACACCAGACACCTTGGGAGAGCTCTTATTTGATGACATCCCATTTTTAAAAGTTGCTCAAGAAGAACACGATGCTTTTGCTCAAACTTTAAGAGATAATGGAGTAGAAGTTGTTTATCTTGAAGACTTAATGACTGAAGTTTTTGATTTACATCCAGAACTTATCAAACCATTTATTTATCAATGGTTAGAAGAAGGAGAAGTACATACCAAAAAATGGCAAGATAGACTCTACAATTATTTAATGGATAATTACAAAGGGAAAGAACTTGTCTTAAAAACCATGGAAGGTATTACTTTAAGAGAAGTTGGTGGTCCATTTAATGATTCACTTGTTGATTTAGTTAGTGAACCATCAAAATTAATTGTTGATCCAATGCCAAATCTTTATTTTACACGTGATCCATTTGGTTCAATTGGTCATGGTGTTTCATTAAATAGAATGAGATTCCCAACCAGAAATAGAGAAACTATTTATGCTGATTATATTTTTAGATATCATCCAGATTTTGCTGGGTTAATCACAAGATATAGTGATAGAACCAGTCCATTTAATATTGAAGGTGGCGATATTTGTGTATTAAGTGATAAGGTTTTAGGAATTGGTATTTCTCAAAGAACATCACCAGATGCAATTGAAGCATTGGCTAGAAAATTATTCAAATCTAAAGACGAGTCATTTACAACCGTATTAGCATTTTCAATCCCAGTTTCAAGAGCATTCATGCATCTTGATACTGTCTTTACACAAATCGATGTTGATAAATTTACAGTTCACCCAGGAATTTTAGGACCATTAAAAGTCTTTGAAATTACTGATGCAGGTAATGGTGATTTAAATATTAAAGAAGTTAATTCTTCACTTGAAAAGATTCTTGAACACTATTTAGGAATTCCACATGTTGAAGTTATTAAATGCGGTGGCGAAGATAGAATCGCAAGCGAAAGAGAACAATGGAACGATGGAAGTAATACATTATGTATCGCTCCAGGTAAAATTGTTGTCTATCAAAGAAATGATGTTACAAATGAAATTTTAAGAAAACATGGTTTAACTGTTCTTGAAATTCCAAGTGCCGAACTCAGTCGTGGAAGAGGCGGCCCAAGATGTATGTCAATGCCATTATGGCGTGAAGATTAATTTATATATAAATAAGAAGGGAAATTAAAATTATGGGAGTTAATTTAAGAGGAAGAAGTTTTTTAACATTATTAGACTTTACACCAGCGGAGATTAGATATTTGCTTGATCTTTCACACAATTTTAAAGCTATGAAGGCAAATGGTGTTGAACACAAATATTTAAGTGGGAAAAATATTGTCTTATTATTTGAAAAAACTTCAACAAGAACAAGATGTGCCTTTGAAGTTGCTGGAATGGATCTTGGAATGGGAGTTACTTTCCTTGATAGTGGTTCAAGTCAAATGGGCAAAAAAGAATCACTTGAAGATACAGCTAAAGTTTTAGGAAGAATGTTTGATGGAATCGAATATCGTGGATTCAAACAATCTGTCGTAGAAGATTTAGCAAAATATAGTGGTGTTCCAGTTTGGAATGGTTTAACTGATGATTTCCACCCAACTCAAATGTTAGCTGATGTTATGACTATCGAAGAAAAACTTGGATATAGTCGTGGCGTTAAACTTACATTCATGGGTGATGGAAGAAATAATGTTGCTAATTCTTTAATGGTCGTTAGTGCAAAACTTGGTATGCATTTTACAAATTGTGCTCCAAAAGATTTATGGCCAAAACAAGAATTAATTGATAAATGTAAAGAAATCTGCAAAGAAACTGGCGGAAGTATTAATTTAACTGAAGATCCAAAAATTGGGGCGAAAGATGCAGATGTAATTTATACCGATATTTGGCTTTCAATGGGTGAAGATCCAGCCAAATGGGAACAAAGAATTAATGATTTAAAACCATATCAAGTTAATAAAGAACTTATGAGTTATGCAAAACCAACTTGTATTTTCGAACATTGTTTACCATCATTCCACGATTTAAATACCTCAATTGGTCGTGATATTAATGAAAAATATGGTCTTCCAGAAATGGAAGTTACAGATGAAGTTTTCACTTCTAATCAATCTGTTGTTTTTGATGAAGCTGAAAATAGAATGCATACAATTAAAGCTGTTATGTATGCAACTCTTAAATAATTAGATTACAAGGGCTATTTATGAATAAGAGATTAGTTATTGCTCTAGGAGGAAATGCTTTAGGAAATACTCCAGAGGAACAATTAGAACTTGTTAAAGAGACTGCCAAGACCATCGTTGATTTATCTGAAAAAGGATATGACATCATCGTTGGTCATGGCAATGGCCCACAAGTTGGAATGATAAATCTTGCAATGGATTTCAGTGCAAATAATGGAGGAAAAACTCCATCAATGCCATTCCCAGAATGTGGTGCAATGTCTCAAGGATATATAGGCTACCATTTACAACAAGCCATCCAAAGAGAACTCTATAAAAGAGGAATTAAAAAGGAATGTGCAACAGTTGTAACTCAGGTCGTAGTTGATCCAAATGATCCTGGATTTAAAAAACCTACTAAACCTGTTGGTATGTTCTATTCAAAAGAAGAAGCTAATCGAATTGCAGCAGAAAAGGGCTACACATTCGTCGAAGATGCAGGACGTGGCTATCGTCGCGTTGTCCCATCACCAATACCACAACGTATTGTTGAACTTAATGTAGTTGAAAAACTTGTTGAGGCAGGATGCATTGTGATTACGGTCGGCGGAGGTGGAATTCCAGTAGTGGAGACTGCTGACGGTTTGAAAGGTGTTGCTTCTGTCATCGATAAAGATAGAAGTAGCGCAAAGCTTGCTTTAGATATCGGAGCTGATATGCTGGTTATTCTCACCGCTGTTGATCGAGTTTGTATCAACTTCAATAAACCAGATCAGAAAGCATTAGAAAAAATGTCTATATCTGAAGCGAAACAATACATTAGCGAAGGTCACTTCGCTCCAGGAAGTATGTTACCAAAAGTACAATCATGTATTCAATTTGTTGAAGAAAATAAGCATGGTGGCGTTGCTTTAATTACATCACTTCAAAAAGCCGGAGAGGCTCTTGATGGTAAAACTGGTACTATCATAGAAAAATAAAATTGTTTTCTTATAATAGGAGGAAAAACAAATTATGGCGAATACAGATTCAAACCGTATCCAAGAAACAAACGAACCAAAGAAAAAATTTAAGTTTCATCTTGGTACATTTGGGATTTTGTTGATTGTTATTTTAGTTGTCGCGATGATTACATGGTTTGCTAATGGTCAAACCTATACTGGCGCCGAAGGCGAAGCTGCTACTGTTAATGGTGCAACTCTTGCTCAAATCTTTATGTCCCCAATTAAGGGTCTTCAAGATGCTATTGGTGTCATCGGATTCGTTTTCTGTTTAGGCGCATTCTTAGCTTTAACAAATGCTACAGGTGCTCTTGAAACTGGCATTAAATCTTTAGTTAAGAAGTTGCATGGCAAGGAAGTTATTTTAATTCCTGTCTTAATGTTTATCTTCTCAATTTGCGGTACCACTTATGGTATGTGCGAAGAAACCGTTGGTTTCTATATTCTTTTAGCCGCCACTATGTATGCTGCTGGCATGGATCCACTCGTTGGTTGTGCTACAGTTTTACTTGGTGCTGGTGTTGGTGTTCTCGGTTCAACCGTTAACCCATTTGCAGTTGGTGCTGCAGTTAGTGCTGCTGGCGTTTCAGTTAACCAAGCTATCATTCTTACTGAAGGTGTTGTCTTATGGTTAGTCTCCTACGCAATTGCTACTACATTTGTCGTTATTTATGCTAAAAAAGTTTTAAAAGACAAAGGTTCAACCTTCATGTCTTTACAAGAATTAAAAGATTGTGATGCAGCTTATGGAAATGCTACAAAAGGTTTAGAAGATGTTAAGTTAACCAAAAAACAAATTGCTGTTTTATGGATCTTCGGATTTACCTTCTTAGTCATGATTATTGGTTTTATTCCTTGGCAAGATGTCGCTTTTGGTGGCGATGAAGAAAAATTCTTTGCAGTCTTTGGTTGGTCACAATATTTAACTGGTACTCCACTTGGCTGGTGGTACTTTGATGAAGCCGCTATGTGGTTCATGTTCATGGGTATCATTATTGGTCTTGTTGGCATGGAAGATCGTGGTTTAATGAGTAAAACTATTATTAATGGTTTCTGTGATATGATTGGCGTTAACTTAGTTATTGCTCTTGCTCGTGCTTCAACAGTTTTATTAAGTGAAACTGGTGCTGGTATGTGGTTAGTTGAAGTTTCAGTTAATGGCTTAGCAGCAAGCGGTATGCCAAGCTGGTTATTTATCGGATTAGATTATCTCTTACACGTTGGTTTATCATTCTTGGTCCCATCATCATCGGGCTTAGCAAGTTTATCTTCACCAATCGTTTCACCTATTATGCAAGGTTTAATTGATAAAGGTGTTAATGGTTATAAAGGTTCAGTCGAAACCTCAATTATGGCTTTCGTCGCAGCTAATGGTGTTGTTAACTTAATTACTCCAACTTGTGGAGCTATCATGGGTGGTTTAGCCATTGCTCACGTTAATTATTCAACCTGGGTTAAATGGTCCTGGAAACCAGTCCTTTGCATCGCTGGTGCATCCCTTATTATCTTAGTTGTTTCAATGTTAATCCTTGGTTAATTATTGAAGAATTTATAATATTATATTTTAATTAGTTTGCTATCCCCTTTTGTAGCAAATTGATTAGATAGAGTCGCTCATAAATCATTTATGAGCGACTTAATTTTTTTTATATTGAATATCATTTATTGATAATATAAATATTTGTATTAGAGATATAAAACGAGTAAAATAATAGGTAGTTTTAAGTATGAACAAATTGGCAGTTTTACAAGACGGATATATTAGTGAGGTTGACCGCACTAAGATATGTTCATTTGATAACGAAGTTATCGAAAAACCAACAAAGCCTCTTATTCATCAAGCGGCACGTTTTTTGTATTTTAAAAAAGGTTATGGGAATATTGTCGTTGATGGAGTTAATTATAAAATTATACCTAACACAATGATTGCTATTATTCCATGGGAAATTAGTGATATTACTGAAGTTTTAGAAACACTCCAATTCAAAAAAGTGATTTACGATTATTCATATATTAATAATTCTTTAAAGAACGCATCGAGTTTAACTCCTAGTAATTCTATTGCAGAACTTTTTCAAATAATATCGAAATATCCAGCATTATATTTAAATGATGCTCAAGCAAAAATAATGGATTCATTATTTAATGATCTTGAAAATGAACTCGGGATGGCTAGTGTTTTAGAGGATAATAAGCCAAAACCTTTAAGTGAACTTTATATCGCAAACAAAATTATTGAAATAATGATTTTAGGTGAAAGATGCATTTATGAAAGAAATAAAAAAGACTTAGAAAAAGAACGAGGTTTCGTAAGAACTCAGGGTAAATCAATTTTGACTTATATTTATGCTCATTCTAGCGAAGGATTAACTCTTGAAAAACTTAGTAAAGTTTTTTACATGTCTGAATCTTCAATTTCAAAACATATTATGGATTTAACTGGTGTTTCATTTATTAATATTTTAAATGATATAAGAATAGAAAAAGCAACCGATTACTTAATCCATACCGATTTATCTTTAAATGATATTGCGAATTTACTTGGATTTGTTGATGCTTCACATATTTCAAAACATTTCCAATCTAGCATAGGAATTTCACCTATGGAATATCGTAAAATATATCAACATTTACATTCGAAAACTATTTATAGTCGAAATTCAAAAGAATATGCATATATGATTACAGATTATCTTTATAAGAATTATATGGTTGAAAAACTAAATTGTAATAAAGTTGCTCAAAAATTTGGCTTATCAGCAACCGATGTCAATAGAGCTTTACTATATTACACAGAAAAAAACTTTGATAATTTGCTTAATTTTATTAGAATAAACAAGGCTTGCGAATTACTTGCATCAACTGATGATCAAATTTTATATGTTGCACTTGATGTTGGGTATAGCAATGTTAAAACATTTAATTTGAATTTCATAAAATACAAAGATATGACTCCTTCAAATTTTAGAAAAAATGTAACTTTACAATATATGGATGGAAGAGAAACAACAAATGTTAAAAGAAAAGACGAAAAATAGACTTAGTTTTCTTGGATTATATTTTATTGGTATAGCATGGGGACTAGGATATATTGGTGTTCAATTAGCTGTTGATAATGGTTGGTCTTCACTTGCAATAATGGTATCTAAAGGTTTAATAGGCGGAGGAATTTGCCTAGCTTTCTCATTTAAAGAAAAATGGTGGAAAGATAAATCACTTATGAAAGGTGCAATCATATGTGGTGTTTTTACCTTCCTTGGCTATCTTTTTCAAACAGAGGGACAAAAATTAACTACTGTTTCTAGCTGTGCATTTTTTACAGCAACTAATGTTGTTTACGTTCCTATAATTGCTTTTATATTTTTTAAAAAGAAAATTACACCACGATTTTTAATTGCTACATTTGTGGCTTTACTTGGTACGGGTATATTAAATTATGATGGCACTAGTTTCCAATTTGGACTTGGTGAAGTATATAACTTATTAGGCGCAATTTGTTTTGCAATTCAAATTGCTTATATGGGTACATTAGCTCAACACAATAAACCATTTAGTTGTGCAGGATTACAACTTATGGTTATGGGCATAATTGCAATTTGTGTTGTTCCATTCGTAAAAGTTAATCATTTTGGGAATGGAAACATCCAAGGTTGGATTGGTATTATTTATGTAACTCTTATTAGTTCTGCTCTTTGCTACATTATTCAAGCATTCTCTGAAAAATATGTTAATGAAACAATTGCTGGTATTTTATTATCACAAGAATCAGTTTTCGGAACTTTATTTTCTGTTTTAATTCTTAATGAAACACTCACAATTTATAGAATAATTGGTGGAGCAGTCGTTGTTTTGTCAGTCTTGCTATGTTCTATTGATGTTAAAAAGATTTATTTAAAAATTAAAAATAAGAAAAACAAAGAAAATACATTAGTACTTGAAAAAAACGACATTAACACTCAAAATAATGAGGTAGATTAAAAGAGGACATTAATGAATTTCAAGACATTTCTTTTATGTATCATTGCAATAAATTATTTTTTAAACATTTTTTATGATGTTCTTTATATTAATAGTTCCAAAAGACCTGTGCCTGATTCAGTTAAATTTTTAACAGAGGACAGTGGCTATGGTAAATGGATGAAATATCAAAAAACTGTTAATATTCATCGATTAATTACACACATAATTACTGGAGTCCCAATATTTGTATTAATATATTCTGATTCTTTTTCAGCCATTAGCGATTATGTTAAAGAAAATTATATTCTTCAACTTTTAGCAATTCTTGGTTATTTATGTGTTGAGCATTATTTTATTTCTTTGCCTTTTGAAATCTATTATACATTTAAAATAGAAGCGGATTATGGGTTTAACAAAACAAAAGTTGGCACATTTATTTTAGATGGAATTGCCGAAGTATTTTTTGAATTTATTATTATGTTTGGGGCTGCTTTAATATTCTTTACTTTGTACATTTATTTAAATCCAATTTTAAGTGTTATCATATGTTTCCTGTTATTAATTGCTTTTGTTTTCGTTTTAAGATTTGTTTTCCCATATTTTCAAAAAATATTTAATAAATTTACACCTTTAGAAGAGTGTGAACTTAAAACTAAACTTTTAAATTTAATGAAGGAAAACGACTTTTATGTTGAAGGAATTTATGTAGTTAATGCATCAAAAAGATCAACAAAAGAAAATGCATATTTTACTGGACTTGGCAAAAGTAAAAGGATTGTAATTTACGATACCTTACTTCAAAATTCTGAACCAGATGAAATTGTTGCAATATTTGCACACGAACTTGGGCATGCAAAACATAAGGATAACATGAAAGGAACTCCATTCATGATCTTTGAATTAGCACTCATGGTTGTTATTTTATATTTATTTACTTTACCTAAAAATCTTTCTTATGATTTTGGTTTTGAAGAAACAAATTGCGCAATGATTTTTATTTGCTTTATTCAAACTAGTGAATTACTTGGTAATATAACTGGTTTTGTTAATAATATATTTTCAAGAAAGCACGAATATGCAGCGGATGCTTTTGCAGCAAAAAATGGTTATAAAGAGAATCTTAAAAAATCATTAATTAAGCTTTATAAAAGAGGGTATGGTTATTTAAATCCAAATCCTGTATTAGAATTTTTAAAATTTTCACATCCTTCACTTGCTAAAAGAATTGAAAATATAGATAAAAATTAAAGATTTATATGGAATATATTTTGGAAATTAAAAATTTATGTAAGAAGTATCCAACATTCGAACTTAAGAATGTTTCTTTTTCGTTGGAAAAAGGTAAAATTATGGGGTTTGTTGGTAGGAATGGTGCCGGAAAGTCTACAACATTAAAAGCCATTTTAAATTTAATAACATTTACGGGTTCGATTAAAATAAATGGCAAAGAATTTAAAGAAAATGAAGAAGAAAATAAACAAAATATTGCTTTTATTTTAGGTGGAATTAATGCGTATCGTTTTGTTACAGTTAAAACTTTAAAAGATGTTACTAAAAGATTTTATAAAAATTGGGATGAAGATTTATTCAAAAAATATTTAATGTTATTTGGTATTGATGAGAAAAAGAAAATTAAAGATCTTTCGCAAGGTATGAAAGTAAAAATTAATCTTGCTTTGGCATTGTCGCATAAAGCAAATTTATTAATTCTTGATGAGCCAACCAGTGGACTTGATCCTATATCTCGCGATGAGATTTTGGAGATATTTTTGAATTTAGTTGAAAATGAAGGTGTTTCTATTCTTTTTTCAACTCAAATTGTTAGTGATCTTGAAAGATGTGCAAATTACATTACATATATTAGAAATGGCGAAATTATTGATAGTTCAACGTTAGATGATTTTGTTGACAAATATATCTTAGTTAAGGGTGATTCAAAAAAATTTGATAAAGCAAACAAGGATATAACTATTGGGTATAGAGAAAATAACAACAAGTTTGAATTCTTGTCAAAGGTTGAAAATAAAGGTAAATTCAATGAATTTTCAGTTGTGACCCCATCAATCGAGGATGTTATGATTTTCTTGGAGAGAGGAGTAAAACAATGAAAAATTTATTGTATAAAGAATGGCGTTTATGCATGAATCCTCAAACATGGATTTTCTTATTTTTTGGATTATTTGCAATTATCCCGCAATATCCTTTAAGTGTTCTACCAATCTTTTTAATGAGTTGTGTTTCAACATTAATTGTTAATGGTAAAGATGCAAATGATATTTTTTATACAGCCTCATTGCCTATAAAAAGAGATGATGTTGTTAAAGGTAAAGTTTTATTTTTTGCTTCACTTGAAGTTGTTTTTATTTTGATTGCAGGAATATTTATTTTTTTAAGTTATTTTTTAATGAAAAATGGGGTATTTAAAAATGATGATGGCAGTATTTATACAAATAATATTACTAGCATGAATCCTAACATTGCGATTATTGGAGTGTATTTTCTAACATTTGGTATTTACAATATTATTTTTTGTCCATGGTGGTATAAAAATCCTGATAAGTTTACTGCACCATTTTTTGTTGCAATGATTGTAGGAGCATGTGTTAGTTCATTTTTTGGTAGCGCACTAATCTATATTCCAAAAATGGGTGAATATTTCAATAATGTGACGAGTGAAAATTGGTATATTCAATTAATATTTACATTATCATCTTTTGTTATTTTTATTCTATTAAATTTGTTGACAATTAAATTATCTCAAAAGCGATTTAGTAAGGTTGACATCTAACTTTTTTCATCAGTGATATTTTATATATGAAGGAATATTTTTTATACTAAATTTAATGTTCCCTAAAGACTTGAAAAATGTCGCAAAATTTTATATATTATAGTGCACGCGCTAATAGCTCAACTGGATAGAGTACTTGGCTACGAACCAAGGGGTTGCGGATTCGACTTCTGCTTAGCGCACCATTTGTAAATAATAAGGGTAAGTTGAGAAGACTTACCTTTTTTAGTTCTCATTCAATCTTATCAAAATCAAATGTGATGCACTTGATACCAAGCATGACATTAGTTAAATACTATCTTGCAAGGGTTTTTCTTGACTCTTACGCAAAAAAATGATAATTTAGAACAAACGATATAGAACAAATGATATAGAACACACGTTCTAAAAGGAGAAGATGAGATGCCACCAAAAGCAAAATTTACGAAAAAAGAAATTGTGGATGCAGCACTGCAGATTTATAGGGAAGAAGGTTTTGAAGCTCTAACATCAAGAAATCTTGGTAAGAAACTGGGCAGTTCCGCATGTCCAATCTTTACGGTATTTTCCAGCATGGAAGAGGTTCAGGAAGCGATGATTGAATCTGCGAAGGAATTGTATAAAAGCTATGTGGACAAAGGACTTTCTCAGGATATACCATTCCGTGGAGTAGGGGAGCAGTATGTTTTGTTTGCTCTTAATGAACCGAAGGTGTTTCAACTGCTGTTTATGAATGAAGGCGAAACCGTTCCTTCCGTCAAAAATGCGTTACCATTGCTGGATGAAAGTTATGACAGGATTTTGCATTCCATTATGTCAGATTTTTCAATAGAGGAAAAATTAGCGGAACGAATATATCGACACTTATGGATATATACACATGGCATTGCCTGCTTGTGTGCCACAAAGACTTGCAAGTTTGAAAAGGCCGATATTCAAGAGATGCTTACAGAACTATTTTTAAGTCTTTTGAAAAATGCAAAAGAATAGAGATGATTTTGGGAAAGAAGTGAAAAATAAACTTATGAATAAAGAGTGGTCTAAATTAAACAAAACTATGCAGGAACAGTTAAAAAAGGAAACAACATTTTCTGAAGGACTGGGTACACTCTTGTCCTTACGCAACTCCCTTTTTATGGAGTTACTGGATATGAAAAAGGAACTAAATTGTGAAGAATTTAGTGCAATTCCGTTTTTAAACGCAGATGGTTATCATAGTAAAACCATAGCCTATTCGATATGGCATATTTTTCGAATTGAGGATATTGTTGCACATACTCTGATAGGCAAGGATAAACAAGTGTTTTTTGCAGGAAATTATCAAGAGCGTATCCATTCGCCGATTCTTACAACTGGTAATGAGTTGATCGGATTGCAGATTGTAGAATTTTCAAAGCAATTAGATTTGGAAACATTATATCAATATGCTGCTGACGTTAAATCGAGTACAGAAGAACTGATTGGAAAGTTGTCTTATCAGGATTTAGAAAAGAAATTTGGCGAGGAAGATAAGGAAAGATTGCTAGCATTGCAGGTTGTCAGTGCCGATGAAAACGCAAGCTGGCTGATTGATTATTGGTGTGGAAAAAATATTCGAGGACTGATTCAGATGCCCTTTTCAAGGCATTGGATTATGCATATTGAGGCAAGCTTGCGGATTAAGAAAAAGATTCACTTAGCACAAAATTAGGAGGAGAAGGTCATGTATGAAAGAATGTTGAACAAAATAGAGAAGCCGACCGCTGAGCAAATGGCATCTTATTGCGGGGTAATGTCGACAATGTTTACTGAATTGAACGAATGGATTTCAAATATGAATTCTATGGAACAAGCAATTGTCTTTCCCTATGGAAACAACTACGGATGGGGTATTTCTCACAAGAGAAAAGGAAAGCTTATATGTAATGTATTTCCGGAAAGCGGTGCTTTTACCGTTATGATTCGACTATCTAATAAACAGTTTTTGTCAGTATATGAAAAACTTGATGAATATGCAAAAGAGTATATCGACAACAAGTACCCTTGCAATGATGGTGGTTGGATTCACTATCGGGTGACTGCCAAAGAACAACTTGCGGATATCAGGACATTGATTACAACAAAGTGTGGGAAATAGTTTGGAGGTAGGCAAATGGCAAACACAGCAAGTGAAATTCAAAAAGAAAGAATTGCGGAAATAGAAACTAAGGCGGAGAAGTTGCTGGATAATGCGAATATTGCTACATTGACATCAATCAATGAAAATGGTTATCCACGAACCTGTTTACTGACTAAAGCAAGAAATGAAGGTTTTTCAGATATTTATTTTATTACATCAAAACGCTCTAAATTAAATGGTAAAGCAACTCATTTTGAGCAAAATTCCAAAGCAAGTGTTTGCTATTTTTCTGGTGGAGACAGTGTGACTTTGATTGGAAATGTAAATTTTGTTGAGGAACGAGAACTTCAGGAAGCTGTATGGAAGGAGTCTGATCGTCGCTTTTTCAGCAAAGGAATCGATGATCCGAAGTTTCGGTTGCTGAAATTCCATACAATAGAGGCAACTTTCTGGATTGAGGGAAAATTTAGAACATGTAAGTACAGGTAAGGAGAAGATTGTGGTGGGGATTGTTGCAAGTTTATTGTTGATAATACTTATGAACTATCTGATAATTACAAATATTGTGGATATAATTTTACTTGGGAAATTATATTTTCGATTTTCTATAGGATGCCATACGGAACAATTTGTCATAACGAAGGAAAACAGAATAGATATGCAGAAGGGTTTTCAATGTTCTGCTTTTTCCACAGCATACGTCCTAAGGCATTTTGACAAGGAAGTCGATGGCGGTTCTCTTTATTCAGTCATGACTCACAAAATGAAAAGCGGATATGTTTATCCAAAAGGGGTATATGATATTTTGCAAAGCTATGGAATGAAAGTAAAATATTGTCGTGGCAATTTGAATTCTTTAAAAGTGGATTTGCAAAAGGGGAATCCGATTATCGTAATGATACGGGTGCAAAAGGACAAGAATTGGTTGCATTATGTTCCGATAGTCGGATTTGACAAGGAACATGTGTTTTTAGCGGAATCTCTGTCAGACTTAATAAATTGTAAGAATGTCTTATATAACCGCCGGCTTAGAAATGAAGAGTTTTTACAACTTTGGAATACTTCTATGTTGAAACAACCTTTTTATAAAAATACTTATTTTCTTGTTAAGAAAAAGTCGGAAACGACTTTATAAAATAGAAAATTTGAGGTATAACATGGCGAAGTTGTTTGTGTGTATTTAAATACAAAAACACTTATAGAAATCTCTTTTGAAAAAACAAGTGTGACATTGGTTAAGCTAGCATGACATTAGTTAAATACTAGTTGAAAATATTATAGAAAAATATATAATATTTGTTGCACGGGGCGTAGCGTAGCTTGGTATCGCGTCTGCTTTGGGAGCAGAAGGTCGCAGGTTCAAATCCTGTCGCCCCGACCATAATTTTGAAGGATAAACTATCTTAAAAGGATAGTTTTTTATTTTGAGTTTTTTATAATATTTCAATTCAAATTTTAGTTTATACGCGGTTTTATGAAAAAGTTGCTAATAGATACAAGCCTTCAAGAAGAGCTAATACACAAAAAGCAATTCCGCCAATAGGAATGAATGTATCAATATTTTTAGTTTTTGCAGAATATTTCTTTCTATAGTTAAAAAGTAAAATAAATGGGGAAATAAATAATAAAGAAATTGCTTTACCAAGTCCCCATGGTTGTATCATATTAAATACTTGAGAAACAGTAGTCGCATCTTGTTCATCTTTTATAACTTTAGCAATAATTATGATTAAAGGAACAATTATTGTAGTAAGTAAATCAAATAAACCACAAATTGCAAAAACAATTGCAATCAAAACAGATACTTGGAATGTATGCGCTTTTGTTTGTAAATATTCTTTATATTGTTCTGGTGAACCGCCCATCTTTTTATAGATTTTTGTTTTATTTTTTAAGAATAAAATAATTATTAAAAATGCAAAGAAAGTAATAATAGATTTATTTGTTAATAGTGGAAGAACTTCAATTGGAATAGTGAATAAATGTAATCCATTTGATAAACCTTTTATGACAAAAGAACCAATTTCATAAAAAATAGGAATTAAAACTAATAAACGATAAAAAATAAGTCCATTCTTTTTAATATTTTTTGGTCTATATATTAAAAATAAATAAAGTAGTGAACACATTAAAAGATCAATAAAAACATTTAAAGAAAGATATCCCGTAAAAAATGTTGTCATTATTGCGTCGACTATTGCTTTAGTGTCTTCATAAGTTAGTGATTTAAATAATAATGATAAAAAACCAATAAAATAGCGATCATAAAATAATAAAAACGTTAAATAAATTCCTACCGCTCCTAAGACATGAGTTAAAACAAGTTGTTTTATATTTTCTTGACTGCTTAAAATCAATGCAAAGTTTGCAAGCAAGAAAAAAGGAATTGCTAGTTGTCCAAAAAATCCAAATACATCGGATAAAGCTTGATAAGTTTGGGTTAATTCTGGACCTATTGCATTATAGAAAAATTTTGATGTGACGCCTAAAACTATTGAAAGTTCAGCAAATACAATCATGATCCATCCAAATATACGAAAATGTCTATAAGATAGTGGAGCATTGTATTTAATATCATTGTTTAAATTAAATTCTGTAATTGCTTTTTTTGACATGTATTAATTTTAAAAAATGATATTAAAAAAAGAAAGTCTTTTATTACTTACTTAAGACTTTCTTATTTTTTAAATTATTTTGATAAAAGTGCGATTAATTCATTTATTTTTTCTTCACTCATCCCACCTTCTTTAAGGTAGTTTTTCGCAAATATTGTGTAATCACTATTTTTTAAAACATTTTTATCAGTAGAACCAGATAATTCTTCCATAAATGCATCGAAATAAAGATCGACGATAGCATTGTATTTTTGAATGGTATATTCCTTAGTAATCTTATAATAATTTTTATATGTGAGCATATAATCTTCACACATTTCATCATAAGTTGCACCCATCAAAGCTTCTAAAAGTGCACATACAAATCCAGTTCTATCTTTTCCTTCCATACAATGAATATAATATGGACCATCAGTTTCAATCATATGGTTAAATCCTTTAACAACACTTTCTTTATAAGTTAAAGAACTATAACTAGATCCCATTCCAAGTAGAATATCCTTTCCTTCTTCATATAAATTTTTGGTGTATTTTGATGAAAAACCTGATTTAGTAAAATATTCTTCCATATTTTCTTTTGTATCAGCTAAATCAACAACACTTTTTATTTCATTCTTTTCCAATAAGTCATCAGTGATTTTTGCTCGATTACGACTATTATCAACCGGACTTGCTCCTCTAAAAACAAGGTTATCTTTTAAATTTCCACCCTTTAATGCTCTAAAATTTGAAAATTCTTCATCAGAATCGTATTTATCTCTAGAAACAGAATAAGATTGACCAAAGGTTTCTTGAATTTCTAAGTATTTTTTTGCGGTGTTAATGCTAATGTCTACTGTATCTTTTTCACTTAATCCTGCAACATCCCAGATTCCAGTATTGTTATATGTAATTAAAATATTAGTGCTTGAAGGATAAGCAACAATTACTGGATAAGCATTTTTAACATAAAATCCATTATAATAAGGAACATCTTTTAATTCATATCCATTTGAAAATTTAACGTCGCAACTATCGCCTAGATTAAAACCCAATTCAGTAAAATCAGCAATAGTGATATTTACAGTACATGAATTAAACTTAGCATCTTGAATAATTCCAGCATTATATAATTGACCTTTTGAATTGTTTCTACATGAAGTAAAAGCAACTAAAGATGATGCTAATAAAATAGTTAATTTACTTAATTTCTTCTTTTCCATAAATAACCCCTCAATAATAATCTTTATTATTGTACATTAGTCAATGCATTTTGAATATTTATAAATGGTCGTGAAACTTCTTCGATTGAATCTTTACAATCATTATCTAACCAATTAATCAAAACATTGAATAATGCACCAGCAACAAATAATGCAATATATTTATCTAATTTAACTGGAAGATTATCCATAAATTCAGTGGATAAAAATTTTAATAATTCATTATCTAACCCAGCTTTTCTTAAACATTTATTTGCCTTGATATTTGCTTTAAAGAATAAAAATAAACTTAAAATAATAACTTCATAATTTTTATCTGATTCAAGCTCTTTAATTCTTGTTTGATCAGCAAATCTATTTTTAGTAATTTCAAAATATTTAAGAATAATTTCTTCTTTATCATTAAAATGACGATAATAAGTAACTCTACTAAGTCCCGCTCTATTAACGATATCGGTAATTGAAATATCTTTATATTCTTTTTCTTCCATTAATGATAGAAGTGCATTTGTAATCTTGCTATCAATTTCTTCTTTTTTCATAAATAAAGACTCCTTTAAGTGTTTCAGTATTATTTTATACAGATACATTTTAATATAATTTGTAAAATATTACATCAAATTATTATTTAATTTTGATTTTTTGTCTCAAAATTAAATTATTGTTTATTTATGAAAATAAAAATTAGATATGAAAACGCTTACATTATAAAAAAACTATTTACAATTATTTTTTGAATCATATAATTGCGGTAGATTGTGAGTA
This sequence comes from Gemmiger formicilis, assembly GCA_963626345.1. Lineage (GTDB taxonomy): Bacteria > Bacillota_I > Bacilli_A > RFN20 > CAG-826 > Onthovivens. The sequence continues at coordinate 30,735 of CAVFXI010000038.1, forward strand.
GCAATCAATGGAGGACAGTAATGAACAACATTAATCTTAATGACATTATTAATTGCGTTAAATTTGTTAACTGTCTTTTTGGTTGCAATTCTTTAAGAAATATTTTTAATCGTCGTCGCGGTTAACCGCGAACTACTTTTATTTTTAATAAGCCATTTTTAGGCTATATATAATTTATTTTAATGATTTTTATAAGTTTTTAATTTTAAAACTTAAGTTTGTATATTTTATTTTAAATAAGAAAGAGGATTAATTTTATGAATAAACATTTTGATACACCAAGACTTGAATTAAAAGGATTTGAAGATAAGGATTTACATGCAGTTTTCTGCATTTTTGATGATAATAAGAAACCAGGAGAAACAGTTGATTTTGATGAAGTTGTTGCTAAATTAAATAAAATGATTAACAACCATCATTATTACGCATTAGTTTTAAAGCAAACACAAGCTGTTATCGGCATTATTTATTGTAAGAAACTTAATGAAGAAGATTTTGAAATCGGTTATTTAATGAACAAGAATTATAAAAATTCTGGTTATGCTACTGAAGCTTTATATGGTTTCACTAAAATGCTTGAAAAAGAAGGCGCAAAGAAAATCGTTCATCTTGAAGATGGAAAGAATGCAAAACCTTACAAGCTTTTAGAAAATGAAGGCTTCTTAAATGTATCTGATCTTTATAAAGTCATGAACTTTATGAAAGATTAGTTAAAAGTTAGCTAAGGCTAACATATTGAAACAATTTTAGAATTATTCTAATATTGTTAAATGGTTAAATTATTAAGAAAATTATTTATTAGAAATTACGAGAATGTTAATGATTCTGTAGTACGTGCCAAGCACGGAATTCTTGCGGCGTGTGGCGGAATATTTGTTAACATTCTTTTATTTTGCTTTAAATTAATTATAGGCCTAGTTACTTGTTCTATGTCTATAGTGAGTGATGCATTTAATAACTTAAGTGATTTATTTTCTTGTTTTGTTAATTTGGTTGGATTTAAAGTTTCTAAAAAACCAGCAGATTACGAACATCCTTATGGTCATGCAAGAGTTGAATACATTGCTGGAATGATTGTATCTTTTATTATATTGATGATTGGTGTTCTTTTATTTATTGAATCGTTAAAAAATCTAATAATTGGTAAATCAAATTTGACATATAACATATTTGCATTTGTGATTTTAGGTACATCCATTCTATTGAAATTCATCCTTGCGCTTTTTTATAGATCGCTTGCAAAAGCTATTAATAGTGTAACTTTAAAAGCAAGTATGAGTGATTCATTTAATGATATGATTGCGACATCAATTGTTTTAATTGCTTATATCATTCAATATTGTTTCCCAAGTATTTGGTGGCTTGATAGTGCTTTATCAATAGGAGTGTCTATATTCATTCTTATTAATGGAGTTAATATGATTAAAGAAACAGCATCACCTTTAATTGGTAAAAACATCGATAACAATCTTATAAAATCCATAGTTGACGACATTAAAAAGCATAAAGAAATTCTTGGTGTTCACGATGTTTTAACACATACTTACGGACCAAATGTAGTTTACATAACATTACATGCTGAGGTTGATGGATATAATGATGTTTTTAAGTCGCATGATTTAATTGAAAATATCGAAGAAGAAATTAATAAAAAATATGGGGCAATTACAACTATTCATATGGACCCAATTGATACTAAAAGTAAAGATTTAAAAAATATAAAACCTATAATTGAAAATGTAATTAATAAGTATGATAAAAGAATTTCTTTTCATGATTTAAGAATAGTAAAAGGTGCAAAACAATCAAAAGTAATTTTTGACATATTGGCTCCAGTTGAAGACAAATTCATAAGTGAAGTTTTAAATGAACTTAAAGAAGAAATTAAAAAACTTGATAATAAATATCGAGTAATAATTAATGTTGATTACGATTTAAGTAATGGGAAAGATGAAACTATAAATTTTGGCGATTAAATTCATATAAAGCAATACTTACAGCATTTGTAATATTTAATGAATCTATATCTTTCGAATGTTTAATAATAATTGAATTATCATCTAAATAAGAATCAGGCAAACCTGTTGCTTCATTTCCAAAGGCAAGTGTGGAAAATCCTTTTTTGAATTTAAATGTTTGTAAGTCATTTGTTGCTTTAAGCATGAAAGCATATAATGTGTGATTTTCATACTTGCTCTTATAACTATCCACCGATGAAAAATATTCGATATTTACGCTAAAAATAGAACCCATGGATGCTCTAACGCATTTTGGATCAAAGTGATCTACTCCAGGTTTGATAATAGCAATATTTTTTATTCCAAATCCTAAAGAAGATCTAATAATTGTTCCTAAATTTCCCATATTTGATGGATTATCAAGTAAAAGATGGTTTTCATCTTTATTTAATTCATCCTTATATTTTTTAAATATTCCAATAACATAACAATTCTCTTTAGGAGATAGTTTATTAATTAATTTATCATTTTTTAAATATGGTTTATTTAATAATTTAAGAATCATTTCTTTGACTTCTTTATTATCAAAAGAAGTATGTATATAGACATCAATAACATCATTATTATGATTTTTTAATAATTCAATAGTAGGGAACGCTCCTAATGTATAACTATATTCAAAATCTTTTTTATAACTTTTAATTTCCATGTCAAATATTATAGTATAAAGAGCAAGATTTTTTGAGTATAATATTCATACATGCCCTAATAGCTCAACTGGATAGAGTACTTGACTTCGAATCAAGGGGTTGCGAGTTCGAATCCTGCTTAGGGCACCATTATGAATGCATTAGTTTGATACAGTAAAATGTGTCGAACTTTTTTATTTTTTACGTGGGCTCAATTCCTACCGTTGGTTCGAACACTCGAACTTTGATACATATAATTTTCATTTTAATTTGTGCATTTTTTAAAGTTTATACGCTTACTATTGAACGATTACAGGAACTATTGAACGTTTACACCAATAATTAAACGATATAAACTGAAAATTCTTTTATTTGAGAATGATAAGCAAAAAGCGTATATAATTCTGCAATTTTGTTATTGTTTTATTACCAACTTTTGATATAATAGACTTGGTAATAAAAGTTGGTGATAAAATGAAAGTTAAAGAAATAATTAATGAACTATTGCAATTTTCTAAAGAAAGAGAATGGTTTGAATTTAAAGAAAATTGGTTTCAGCCTGTCACTCTTGGAGAATATGTTTCTGCTCTTTCCAATGCAGCAGCTCTTGTAGGAAAGGAGTACGGATATTTTGTATGGGGAATAAATGATGAAACTCATGAAATAGTTGGAACTGATTTTGATTATTATCAAGACTATAAACATGAGCCATATCAAAATTATCTAAATAGAAATCTCTCACCACGAATCAAATTTGAGTTTGGTGAAGATGTTATTTATGGAAAAAGAGTTGTTGTTTTAGCTGTTGAAGCAGCAAAAGAAATCCCAACTTCATTTAATAAAGTTAGATATATTCGAATTGGGTCATCAAAAGATTCAATGGAAAATAATCCTAAAAAAGAAAAAGAACTTTTTAAAGTGCTTGAAAATGGTTATCCAACAATAGTAAATACTGAATCATTATATCAGGATTTAACATTTGAGAAATTGTTTATGTACTATGGAAGCAAAGGAATAAGTATCAAGCAAGAAACATTCAAGAAAAATCTTCATTTATTAACTCCTGATGGAAAATACAATATAATGGCACAACTTCTTTCTGATAATTCTCAACTACCATTAAGATTATCGATATTTGAAGGAGAAACAAAAGGATCAAATCTTTATGCTATTAAAGAATTCGGATTTGATTGCCTTTTGTATTCGCTAAAAAATCTTTTAGATTATGGAGATGTTATCAACATAATTCATTCTGATGAAACAAATAGAAAAGAAGAAAGAAAAGAAACGCCATTATTTGATATAAAATCATTCAATGAAGCTATAGTTAATGCAGTCCTTCACAATAAATGGGTTGATGGAAATGAGCCTATGATAACAGTATACTCAAATAGAATTGAAATTCTTTCTAGAGGTACAATAGCACCTTCTCAAACATTAGAAGGGTTTTATTTAGGAGAATCAGTGCCTGTAAATGAAAAATTATCAGAAATCTTTGCTCAATTAAGAATAAGTGATAAATCTGGAAGAGGAGTTCCAAAAATTGTTGAAAACTATTCTAGAAATGCTTTTGAATTTAGAGATAATTCAATAGTAGTTACCATTCCATTTAATTATAATAGAAAAGTTGGTGATAAGGTTGGCAATAAAATTGGTGATAATCCTATAACTAGAAAGCATGGATTGAACTTAACAAGAGAAAGAATTATTTCAGAAATGAGACATAATCCAAATATTACTAAGGCTGAACTTGTTGTATTATTAGGTATAAGTAATACCGCAGTTGATAATAACATAAGATACCTAAGAGAAAATGGCTACATAATTAGAGTTGGCGAAAATAAAAATGGCTATTGGAAAGTTTTAAAATAACAAAAATAATTATGAAATTGTTTGATTTTTTGATGATGCTGAAAAATATGTAATTGTGTAAGAAAAGGAAATAAATAAAAATGAAAAAGATAAATGCAGTAGATTATTTAGGAAAAGAAGTAACTTTAAAAATTGATAGACCATTAGGTTCAAGACATCCACAATATGGTTTTATCTATATGTTAAATTATGGATATGTACCTAATACTATTAGTGGGGATGGTGAAGAATTTGATGCATACTTGATGGGAGAATTTGAACCAGTTACATCTAGTAGTGGCAAAGTTATCGCAATTATACATAGAATTAATGATAACGATGATAAACTAATTGTTTCTAAAAACGGAGAAGATTATTCAGATGATGCAATTAGAGCATTGACTGAATTTCAAGAAAGATTTTTTGCTTCAATAATTATAAGAAATAAATAATTTATTAATAGAGAAAGGTGATTTTATGAGTTTTGATTTTAAAAAAGAATATAAAGAATTTTATATGCCTAAAAACAAGCCAAGTATTGTTGAAATACCAAGAATGAATTATATAGCCGTTAGGGGAATAGGAAATCCAAATGAAGAAAACGGAGATTACCAAAACACTATTGGTTTGTTGTATGGAGTAGCTTATACGATAAAAATGAGTTATAAAGGGACTCATAAAATAGAAGGCTTTTTTGATTATGTTGTACCACCACTTGAAGGCTTTTGGTGGCAGGATGGTTTAACTGGAAGCATTGATTATAATAATAAAGATGCAATGAATTTTATATCAATTATTAGATTACCTGATTTTGTGACTAAAGAAGATTTTGAATGGGCCATTGAAGAAGCTACAAAGAAAAAGAAACAAGATTTTTCAAGAGTTGAATTTTTAACTTATGATGAAGGCTTATGTGTTCAATGTATGCATATAGGTTCCTATAATGACGAACCAGCAACAGTAAATTTAATGCATAAGTACATCAAAGAAAATGGATATGAATTAGATATAACAAATACTAGATATCATCATGAAATCTATTTAAGTGATCCAAGAAAATGTGATGCTAATAAATTAAAAACTGTTATTAGGCATCCAATAAAGAAAAATTAATAGGAATAGCACTAACTACTTTCATTTATATTTTTATAATTTGGATTTGTTGTTGCTTCCATAAGTACCACTAAGCGTGGATATCAATTTAGATTATTTGATGTTAATATAGTTTTAGGAGGTGCTACTATGGACATAATTAAGATTGGAAATTTTATCCGTGAATGCAGGAAAAATAAAAATTTAACACAAAAGCAGTTAGCTGATAAATTATTTGTTGAACCTAAAACTATTTCAAAATGGGAAACTGGGAATGGTTTGCCAGATGTTTCGATAATGAAAAATTTATGTAATGAATTAGATATATCTTTAAGTG
>CAVFXI010000039.1:0-29766 GCA_963626345.1 Gemmiger formicilis
AATTAGATTCGATTATAAAACTTCTCTTATATTATACGCAATTAATATATATCTCAGCCTAACTCAGTTTGAATATGTTTAGATAAGTATTAAAAACTTTATGCAATATAAATTTCAATTCAATTAAGTGTTACAATTTCAAAATTATTTTGATTTTATAACACTTAAGATAAAGTTACATCAACTTTATGTAAAAGCCAATCTTTGATATTTAAATGTGTTATACCATCTTTAGACATATCATATTCATCTTAGCTAAGTAAGTATTTAGGTGGCGATCACGAACTGTACTTAAATCATAAAATTCTCTTAAAGTCACATCATCATATAAAATTAAAGACTCCATTATTTACAAAAATTTAATTTTTTAATGTTCTTAATTATTATTCTCAATTAAAGCAAAAATAAAAGGCTACCATCATAGGTAACCTCATGATTATATTTCTATATAAATGACAAAAAATATTATAAATGACAAACGATGACAAAAGATACCTGTTTATACTAGATAAACAGTAAGCACAAAAGAAAAATGACTTTATCACTAACATTAGTAATCACTAAATATCATCAAGAATGTTGTCTAAATTCTTAGATAAATCAAATAGTTGTAGTAAAATCAATATATAACAATAGAATTCATGGCTAATGTTTCTATAATTTCTTTTAAATACTAAAATTTTCTCACAATAAATATGGTACTAGAAATGTCCATGTTGACAATAATTTACTGTAAACATTATGTCTTGTCTTCTACTATGATTTTACATTTCTGTTCTTTTCTTTTTAATCTCCGTTCATAAACAAGAAATCTTCAGCCGTTACTTCTTCAACAGACACTGGATTATCAAAATAATCTTTCTCATTTAAATATCTATTTGTAATGAAGGAAAGGTTCTTGTTTGTTGATCCAAGAAGTATTCTATTTGTATCTAATTTAGTATCGATAAAAGGCCCGTCTATGAGCAAATCAACTGAATTGACCAAATCAGGGTTTAACTGATTCTTGTCTTTTCCAGAAAACATAATGATGCCGAGATTAAGCTTATGAATTTCTTTATTGAACTCTATAAGACCATTTTGCAAGGAAGGCTCGCCGCCACTGAGAGTGATACCCTCAATATCAAATTTTTCTTTTGCGTTTTTAACAATACTTATAAGTTCTTCTAGAGTAACAATATGTTTAGGAATTAAAGGCTGCAATTCTACATTACAGCAGCCTTTACAATGCAAATTACATCCTTGAAACCATATACAGCATCTTTTGAATGGTCCCTCTGTTTTCGTGCATAACTTGATATATGCAACGTTGAATTTAATCATCGAATTCAAAGGCTAGACCTTCTTTTGTAACCTTAGTAACAATCTTGCTTCCTCTTAAAGAACGCAAATCATCCTTATTCTCAAATAAGAACATAGCAAGAGGATCAAGCAATCTATCATTGATGGCGTTCAAAATATCACGTCCACCTTTGGAAATATCAATAGCTGACAAAATATAGTTGATAGTTTCCATTTCTTTTTCGAACTCTAAATCCAATTTGTATTTTTCTTCGATTCCCTTGATTACAGGCTTTAGTTTCGACTTGCAAATCTTATATTGGAATTCTCTATCTTGAATGAAGTTGAATGGAACAATGTTGTTATAGCCAATACGACCAAGCAATTCTGGTCTTTTTAATTCGTTATCGAAATAATCTTTGACAATCTTAATAAAGTCTTTTGCAACGCCTTCTTTATCTGTGCTTGCGTGAACATCATTAGCACCTAAATTAGAGGTGAATACAATGATAGTATCACTGAAATAGACAGTTTCACCCTTTGAATCAGTCAAACGTCCATCTTCAAGAATTTGTAAGAAGATATCTAAAATACGTGGATTTGGTTTTGCAGCCTTCTCGATTTCATCAAATAATACGACGCTAAATGGGTGTTCTTTTATTGCGTTTGTTAATTGTCCGCCTTCTTCATAACCAACATATCCAGGAGCGGCACCGATAAGTTTTTGGTCACTATTTTCTTGAGCGTACTCAGACATATCGAAACGAATGCAAGCTTGCTCATCACCAAATAAGAATTTAGCTAATGCTTTTGATAGTTCTGTTTTACCTACACCTGTAGGACCAACAAAGAAGAATACCCCTTTTGGCATAGATCTTGATGATGTCTTATGAAGACCAGTTAAACCCATATACGCTTTAACAACAGTCTTCTCAATCTTGGCAATTGCTTCATCTTGACCAACGACACGTTCAGCTAATTCCTTCTTGATATTCTTAACTCTTGATTGCTCTAATTTTTCCCAAGGATTCTCTTTTTCACCATATTTAAACAGATAGAACAACTTATCAAAAGTCATCTTATCTTCTTTTCTAGACATTCTAGATAATTGAATGATTTCTCTATTGGTGAAATCCTCAAGCATATCGATACATTCGATATTGTCATTATCTAAAAGTGAAGATGTTCCAGACTTTAGCTTCACTTCAAAAGAATCTTCAATCTTTTGAATCATTTGTTTTCTTTCTTCTCTATCTGGCTTTTGCAAAGTGACGATTTCAACTTCTGGATTTCCTTGATAGAAAGAAATAGGCATGCCTGAGGCCTTATTTAAGATTATGACAACAACGCTCTCATTGCAGTCATCATTTAAATAATCGACTTTACGATCTTTTAAAGCCTTTCCGAGCAAAGTAACATTTTGTCTTTCATCTTCGGATAGTCCATTAGCTCCGAACAAATATTCAGACCAGTTGATAATGAACGCCACTTTCTTTTTCTTGTCGATAACATTCTTATAAACAACATTTAGGATTTCAGCAGGGCTCTTGAATAATCCTTGTTGTCCTTTTGGTTGTTCTTCTTCATCGTCTAATGAATAGGCATCGCCTTCTACCTCAACATCATCAGTTAAGGTCAATTTATCGATTGCGCCTGTAGCACCTTCGACTCTATCCCAATAGACAATGTCTTGGTAATCCATTTCCTTAAACATTGCCTCGAGAAATTCTCTTAATGTGACGATTTTGTTCTTATCATCAAGATAAACATCGCCGACATTACCATCAATCATGACGCATTTTTTGATTCCGGCATTTCTTTTTATTTTGTTGAAACTATTTTGTAATGACATAATCACACCTCCTAGTTAGTGCCTTTGTTCTTGTTTACATATTGATATTTTTGGGTTTGTATTTTATCTGGATTGGACCATATAACTTCTTCATGAAGGATTTTGATATCGTATATATTTTGTAAATCATCCATGAATGGAGTTATGTCTTTATTGCAGGCAAGCCCTTCATATCCATCAAAGTGATACATAAATTTTCCATTAAGCTGAATTTCAAATTCTGCTTTTTGCCCAGAAGCCTTTAAGGCTACAAGCTTAACAACGTTTTTATTCCTATCGATCTTAAGATTCTTCTTAGTATCGACAATGAAACCTCTGTCTTTTATAGCCTTAATGATGACTTTTAAAGTTTCAACTCTAATTTTCTCATCAGTGATAGCAGCATTTACAACCTTATAGGCTTCTTCAATTGATTTTACATTATCTAGCACTTCAGAAGAAACACCATTTGATTTAAGTTCTTCTTTATAGGTTTCAATAACTTCTTTTGTTTTCTTACCTAATAAAGCATCATAACTATTTTGAGCTTTCGATAATATCGAATCAAAATCTACATTTTCGTTTTCTTCTTTAATCAGTTCTCTATAAGCTAATTCTCTTAAGGATATGTCCTGAATAGTATTCAACTTGTCTAATTTATCTTTCGAAATATCAACGACACCATTGATTTTATTCAATAGTTTTTGTGCACTTTCACAAGAAGCGTCGAGAAGCCCTTCATTAATCATTTGATCAATAACTTCAAGCTTTGCACCTGTTAAATCATCAACAAGATTAGCTAGGTTTTCGGCTTCATTCTTAATTGTTCCAGTAAGTTCTTGGTATTTGTGAACTATTTCCTGACTTCGAGTGCCTCCATATCGAAAGTCAGCATCAACCTTCTGCGTTTTTAAACTTTTATATTCTTCTAACCTCGCAGTTAATTTATTCAGTTTATCTTGAATCTGCTCTTTTGAACTACTCAAGTACTCTTCGTATTCTTTGACTTTAGAGGTTTCTAATTTATCTGCACTTCTATGAATCAAATCCAATTTCTTATCTATTTTGCAAAGTGAATGAGCAGCAACCTCACATTGAGATTTAATCTTTATGCTAATGCCCTCAAAATCAATCGTTACTTGATGACTCATTTTCCTTTTCCTCCTCGAACTCAAATATTTCCTTACTCCATCTTCTTAAATCATCGGTTTTGAAATTAGGAGTTCTATCTTCAGGATGAATATAGGCGTTCCTATTTTCTCTAAAATCATGAAGATCACTTATAATAGCTTTATCAATTAACCCTAATTTTCTAGCATCACTAAGCATATCTGACAACTTGCCGTTTAGTTTAAATTTGTTTCTAAGAATAATTTCTAACTTTGCAGACAAATTAACAAATACGAATTGATACTCGCCTAAAGTTATTTTCTTTTCAATCAACTCTGGCTTGATATTATTAGGATTCTTTAAAGCAGCATCCAACATATTGAAATCGTCATTAATTGTTCCAAACAATCTCATAAATCCATCGTAATTATTAAACAACGATTCGTTTTTAGACTTTAAATAACTAATGCTTGATTGAAGGCTTTTTAAAGTAGAGTAATTTTTCTTATACTCACTTCTATCTATGCTTTCTTCATCGAACGTATAATTTCTAAAATCGCTAATATGTGTGTCTAATTTAAGATTGTTGATTTGATTATCAAAGTTAATTAAGTCAACAAGTGATTTCTCTTCTGCTTCTTTTACGGAAAGAACATCTTCTACGGGATTTACATAAAGAAGAACAGTCGCCTTATCGAATCCTTTTTCAACCAATTCTTCAAAGACCTTGATTTTGTTTTTAGGTTCTTTGATATAAGTAAAAATCGTATCTAAAACACTTTGAGTAGAAATTCCTAAGAATTTAGGAATAGTATTTGTTATTTTTAAAACTGTATCTAGATTGTCTTCAGATACGCTCTTTAAATACTCTTCATAATTGGATAACAGTAATTCTTTATATTCCTTTTGGATGTTTGCATTCATCGCGGCAATCGGTTTTATTTCATTCAATAAAACAATATTGCTTTCAGAATCCTTGTTTAAATAACTTCTTAAAATTATATATGCCGATTCATAATCTTTGGAGATGCTTGAAATCTTGACTAGATTTTTAAAATTATCCTCAGAATATAAATTCAAAGTATTTACATATGGTTTTAATATCTCTTTTAATTCATCTGATGTAACCTTAAGTTTTAGTACAAGAGGAATAGAAATAGTTCCTAACTTGCTATCAAAATCAAATATTCCTGGAATATATGCGCATTTGTTATCAGACTGATCAACAGTTATAAATTCACAACAATTATCATATATATCGATTCCTTCTTTGGATTCAACAACAAAATAATTATTTCCCTTATAATTGCCTTTTGTGATGAGCAATTGACCTTTTTGTTTCAATATATCATCTATTTCTTTAGGAATAACAATGCGCATTAATTTGCTTTCAAAATTTGCAAGCTTCAATCCTGCTGAATACGATGACTTAAATTTAAATTTGTTTTTTAAAGACAAGAATTTATTCACAATCTCGCTTGTATAGAAATCATAGAAGAATTTGTCTAATGTCTTATTTTCAAATTCAAAATCCAAGCTGTTACCATTCAAAATAAGGGCGCAGTCATATTTCCCAACCCAATTTTTTCGGTTTTGTAATTCAACCTTTGTTACGATTTCTTCTTTTTTAATCAATTCATTTTTGACGACTTTGCCATTTTCTTTTATAGGTATCTTCACACCTTTATTTTTATTTATGAAATCCTCTACATCTTTTTCACATTCGAATTTTTCCATAAATTCCTCAGTTATGGCACTATCCATCAATGGTTTTCCTTCTAAATCGGAAGCCATTGTAAAGGATAATTGTTTCATTGCTATATCGTAAAAAAGCGGAATTTTTGCTTCCTTCGTAACTCCTGTTGGAATGCATTCTTCAGCAAAGACCTTCTTTCCTTTTGATGTAAATACAAAATCTCCAATTAAATAATAGTTAAAAGAACTTCTATCAAAATAGCCGGCTCTAGTCGCAAGAATATCATCATTAATCAATTTGTATATTGTATCAGCATAGATATAATGCAAAGATTCAGGAACACCAAAATTAGATAGCACGTTTGCGAATTTGCTGCTTTTATCTTTAGATTCATTGATAAGGACAAGAATCATATAAGCTATTCCTGATGGCTTCTTAACCTCAGAATAGAACACGATTTCATCTAATTCTAAGAAAGGAAATTGAATTGAGGTTTCTAATTTGAACTTATCCATTTATTCTTGCCTCCTTATCTTGCAATACATCAACATCATCAATGACTTTTCCATAGAGTTCGATAGTTGAAATGATTTCTTCATAAACTCTAAAGTTATGTCGATCATTGCCTTTACCATTTACATCTGGTAAATCAATAACGCCTTTCGACTCTAGATATCTTCTGTTTCCAACCATGATCAATAGTCTTCTTGCTCTAGACAAAGCGACATTGATTCTTTGGTATGCCAAGATGAATCCAGGATTTGATTTCGCAGGATTTTCAGGATTTCTTACGGTCGATAAAATAATGATGTCTCTCTCATCGCCTTGGAAATCATCAACGGTTGAAACAATCATCTTCTCAACATCAGTTTTAAATGCGTCAGTTTTGATTTTTTCGTTCTTTAAAACTTCTTTGATTTTTCTCGCTTGATCACCATATGTACAGATGACACCGATACTCAATTTTTCTTTGTCATTATTCTTCTTGAAATAATCGTTCAACTTTCTTATAAGTTCAGCAACAACATTTGCTTCGCCAGTGTTGTACATTGAAGTTGAGTCTTGTTCATGAGTCTCGTTCTTTTTGCAATCGACGAAATAAATGTGTTTGCTTGGTTCAATAATAGGTCTTCCGTTTGATATCAACTTGATGTTGTGATTTTTCAAATTGTTTTGACCATCAAAGCCAAGTTTCAATTCACCTTGATAAAAGTGATTGAAAACATTCATGATCTGCTCATGACAACGATATTGTTGAACGAGCATGGTTTTATATGAATCCGGAATCTTCTCAAATAGAGTCTTAAAGAAGCATTCTTCATATAAATTTGTAAACTTCTTGTTTATGTCTTTGTTGATTATATTCTCATCCAAGCCTTCAAAATCATCATCTCTAAGTTTGGAGAATTCATACATAGGAGGGAGTTGTCTATGGTCACCGACAAGGATTACAGTCTTTCCATACAAAATCGGTATCAGTAAATCAATGAAGCTTGATTTTGAAACTTCATCAATGATGACAACATCAATGCCTACAGACTTAATATCAAGATCATCGATATTATAATCAGATAGTGCTTCTACATCCCCACTTCTAAACCTATCTTTTGAAGTACATGTAATTCCGAAAACGTTAGCATTTTCGAATAAATCTTTGGTAAATTCTTTTCGGTCTGATTCAATTACATCTGGCATTGACATGTAATTTGAAATCTTTTCGTACATAGGAATTTTCTCTTTGTTTTCTTGCTCTTTTCTAGCAAAATCCGTTTCGAGTTCATCCCATTTGTGCTTAATAATCTGTAAAGCATCATCGATGTCACGATAAGGTTCAGATATTTCAAAATTTTTAAAAAACTTGTTAATTTCAGTTTCAAGTTTAGCTTTATTTTCTTGAACATCCTTAACGTCATCTTTCTCCTGAATTTCAATGATCTTTTCATTGATATCCTTGATTTGGTTCTTAAGTCCTTTTATCTCGTTTTCAAGCTTTTGAGACTCAATTTCTTCCTTATCAAGTTTCTTGCTCGTTTCTTCAATATATTGTGCTTTCTTTTCGGTGATTCCTTCTTTAAGTGAGCTGATTTTTTCTTCTATAGTTTCTACATTGTTAACCAAATAAGAATCGTTAAAAATTTGATTTAATTTCAAATCGTTCAATGTGGACTTGCTATATGAATCTAATTGCTTCTTTATCGCAATCAATTCTTTTCGTAAAGATTCATATTCGTCCTTCTTTTCTGGAAGCACATCGTCATATTCGTCCTTGCAAGAATCCATTTGACGTCTTATTTCACTTCTTTTAACTTCAAGAATCGTATTATTTGATTTCGGGTTAATAACGGTCAACTCTCTTTTGACTTCATCAAGTTTTATATCGCATATATTTTTAACTAAAACGCCAAGATCAGAATCCTTGAAGTTGTTACTATCAAATAAGGTTTCTAAATCATTGCGAAGATTAATGATTAGCTCTTTATCAACATCATCATCTAATCTCAAATTGCTATTTTCAATATGACGTTTTGTTCTTCTTAGAAGATCTAATTCAATTTTGAAGTCATCTTTTTCATCAGATAATTTAGATATAGCCGAATTGATAACTTTTGCTTTTCCTTCAAGTTCAGCAATATCTGCATTGGCTTTTTCTAAAACTGCTTGAGATTTATCGATCTTGCTTTTTAACAGTTTTAGCTTATCAAAAGTTTCAGAGAATTCTTCTTTGTTTTGTTTGAAATTTTTATAACGGTTAACAGCCTTCTTCATGTTCGAACTGATATTGTTATAAAAATTATCCACTAAGAATTTAGGATCATACTCATTCTCATTTTTCTTGTTGTTTGATGGAATCAATCGAATAGGGACAATTTCTGCAATTTTAGGAAGTCTCTCGAAAACATTGTCGATAGCTTTATGAGTTTCAGAGGAGATAAGAACCTTCTTTCCCTTCTTAACCATTTGAGCAACTGTTTCGGCGATAACTTGTGTTTTTCCAGTTCCTGGAGGCCCTTGTAATAAGAAAATGCCATTACTTGATACAGCCTTTCTTACAGCTTCTTTTTGCATTTCATTTAATGTTTCTAGATACCAAACCCAATCACTATAATCAGCTTGTACAGGAGATAGCTTCTCCGGATTAAATAGATATGTTGAAAGATAAGGATTCTTTACAAATCCGGAATAAAAATTATTTAAAGCTGTTTCCTGTCTAGATATCTTTGCCTTTTCAGCGCGATTGTCATAAACGATGAATTGGCATGATTTGATAGTCTTTATTTGCTTTTCATTTATATTGTTATTAGAATCGCCCAATCTGAAATATAAAGAGAATCGAAGGATTGTTTCTTCTTCGATTACCTTCGCTTTGTTGTTTTTTAAAGACTCATCAAGTTTTGATTTTAATTCAATCTTCTCATTTCTGATATCATCTTTGTATTTGTTTCTTAACTCAGATTCTTTTTTAGTCTTATACGATGAAAGGTCAGCTTTACCTTTTTTTATAATTTCTTCGCTAAATTTGATGACCAAATTTTCATTTCTTTCAATGTATAAGGCTCTAATATCGATATCGCTGTAGGCATCATCTATAAGTTTGTTTAAACGATTCTTGAAATCTTCGTCTTTTTCATCTTTCTCTTTTTTGTTCGATGCAGTGACCTTCTTTTTGATTTCATCTTTTAATAATTTGATTTTATTTACAATTGATGGATCAGAATTGGCCTCTATGTCTGAATTTAAAGTGCTAGCTAAGTTCGCTTTTTTCTCTTCAATTTCTTTTTTTATTTTTGCGGCAATGGTTCTATCAAAGTCATTTACAGCTTTATCAAGTTCATCTTTAACAATTTTTTCAAATTTTGAATCGATTGTTTTATATCCTTTTTCAATATCAACGTTGTATTCTTCGTCTAATTGAAAAAGATGTTCTTGAGGCTCGATTTCTGTAGAAACAATTCGAAAACGATCGCCTAATGCATATCCAGCATTTAGCAATTCACCTAATTGAACTCTTTGAGTTCCTCCAGATTTGCTTTTAAATTTGGAATCACTTCGAGGATCAATAGATGTAATGAAAACATTATCACTAGCGAGTGATCTTATTTTTCTTTCTTCTTCGTTAACGAGTTTGCCTCTTTTAGTAACTTTTGCTTCATTAAATTTCTTTTTGTTTCTATCGATAGTTAATCGGATTAAAGGGAATGGTTCAGCGTCTTCCACCTTGGAATCCAAAACCACCATATCTCCATTTTTAAATGCATCGACATTATCTAGAATATAATCATCATAGACTACTGAATTTTTGCGATAATCTTTCTTATTTACAGCATAAGAGTCCAAGAATTCAGCGGAATCTAATTTGAAATTTCTCTTAGATTGCTCATCCAAATAATAGTTTCTGAATTCAATATATTTATTCCACTCTTCATAAGTTTTTCTAATTTGTTCTGGGTGTTCTACCGTATAGCAGGATTGGATGAGTTCTAAAACCATATTTGGTGTGAAGAACGTATCGTTGTAATCTACATGAGGTATTGACCAAACATTTCTTTCAAAAGAATTGCAAGCACTCTCGTTTACGATCATATCGTTAGGCGATGACATTGAAGCATCAATAAATTCAATGCCTTTTACCTGTAGCATCTTCAATTTGCCGCCTTCATAAATATCACCTATCAAAATGACATTTTGATTGTCTGGCAAATAATGCTTCATATTCAATGTGAGTTCTGGTCTAATAACTACATTATTCAAATAGGAAGGCTTTCCTTCTTCAGATTGCTTCTTTTCTCTTAAAAAGTTAGGACAAGAAATGTAGTATCTCTTTTCAAAATTAGAAGGGAAACAAGTCTCAATGAAAGACTTGAAAGACGATGTTTGCCTTTCTAATGGAATTCTTTTTTGTAGCAATGAAAATTGTTCGTTAAGTGATAATTTATAGAATTCGTTCTTTGAATATGATGACTTATCTAAATGTTCACTAAATGATAAAAATATATATGCCATTTTCACTCACCCCTTTTATAGCCATGATGGTAATCCCAGTGGATTCTCTATTGTCTCTATTTCTTCATTTGCCCTTTCAATAAAGAAATCATCATAATCCCAACGCGCATCCTTTGGATTTTCGCCGAATCCTCTTTCACAGACTTCATCAAAGAATAAAGGCAATTCATCTAATGTTCTTAGAATAAGATTCTCATCAATATTCAATACCGAAATGGCTGAATCACCATTTTCATATTCATCTTTAGGATCATTGATCAATTCAGAATAAAATCTTTTAAGAACGCTATAAGCCTTCTCGGAATTGTGTTTCAAGAAATTCCAAACCTTATATGCCTTGTCATAGGCATAATAAAATTTGTAATCAAAGAAAGAGATAGAATCCTCCTTATTTTGCTTTCCTTGAATGAAAGTATCGAATTCTTCTCTTGAAAACTTATTATTCTTATAACCATTCTCAACAAGTACACGTAAAGCAAGTGCATCTATTTGCGACATCATTTGTTGATAAAACTGAGCATATATCGTTTTGACGATGTAATTGTATTCATATTCCCTTGCCATCCCATGAAAAGTCGCGTTCATGCAAGCTTCGTCGTATTCCAACACGCCATCAGCCAATCCGCCTAGTCTTACATCATTTTCCACTTCTTTTGGTGTCTTGATGTTCTTAATCATTCTCGAATATTCATTTATCCATTGTTGTTTCAAGGAAATCGTCAAATCATAGAAACGATTACAGAAATATTCATTCCTATGCGTTTTTGTTGGAACATAATACACACTATTCCTATGTTCAATTTTATTATCTGGTATCTCAAAAAACTTTTTGTATCTCTTGGTATCAATTCTCGCTCTACCATTCTTCATTAGAATGCCATAATAAGCAAGAGTCGTACCGCTATCATCAAGCTTTGAGTAATCTTTCTTTATAGACTTGCTTTTCTTCTTCATGGTAGCCTCCCTAAACAAAAAGATGATAACAGCGATAAAGCCATTATCATCCCCAGTTAATCCAATAACCCTCTAGATTAATTGTATTTAGATACGGCAATACCACTCTTGAGAATTCTGCTCTTAACAATCAGTTTACCTAAGATATTATTCAATATCTTTGGCTCTGACATCCCATATAGGTAAAGTTCTAAACAAACCCTTTAGAACCTGTCTTATGTATCGGTCTTTATTTTATCATTTTATTATAATTTTGTAAATGAACGGCCGATACTATCTTTATTATATTTCAAGATGTTAATTCATAAAATGTACCGTCAGTACAAAAAAGGAGGCTCATCGCAAAGCGACGAAATCCTCCAATTTCTTATTTAACATCAGAGCAAGATTCGCTAGATTCTCCAAAGTAGGAAGTTTTGTGCCACTCATCCATTCATAAATCACCCTTGAGGATGCAAGTTCCAAATTGTTGGAGACTTGATCGATAGTGAAATTCGAATCAATGATTGCCTTTCTAATAAGAAAACCTGTCTGTCTTTTGTCTAATGTGGCTTTGTGATAATCTTTCATTTCATGTACCTCCTTTGAGCCTCCTCAAATTGGTACGTGATTACCACACTTTTATTTTAGCAAAATATTAAGTTTTTTAAAGATTCCTTAGATAAATTCTTTACTATTCTGCTTCTTACCCATTACGAAGATTTGAAGATGTTGTTAAATTTTGTCACTGCGTAATACCTAGGATCAGCGACAACTAAAAGATATACGAATATTCAAAAATCCCCTACGCCAACTGTGGCACACAAAAAAGCGATGAAAACGAGTTTTCAAGCAGCAAAAAAGCCATAAGACAAGCCGAATCGTAATGATTCAGCCATCCTATGGCTTATTGCATGTGCCGATGTTGGCACAAATTTATAAAGATTTCTTTGTTCTTAGAACAATTTTGATTTCTTTTATAGACATCAAATGATAGTTTTCTAAAAGAGATCTAAGTTTAGAATCCATTATTGAGGATGTTAAGATTAACCCTGCACAACGAAATAAGATAAGAGAAATATCAAGTGGCAGCTGCATGGATATGCATATCGCAGCAATAACAAACTTAGATGGATTGTTTATTACATGATTCTTATATCTCTGGAATGTCCTGTAAGATAAACATGATCTGTCATCTTGAAGGTTGGTTATCGACTTCAGCTGGAAATTTCCTAACTTAATCAAATAGTTTAGGGCTTCCTTAAGCTGCATTGATTGTAATTTTGAAGCAACTATTGAATAAGCGAAAGCACGTTCTTCAATTTCTTCTAAGGTTTTGCATTCTTTTCTTAGGATATGCAAATAATCCTCTGTCTTTTTTCTTGAATCATATTAAACCTCACTTTATTTATCGTTATTTTTTTCTCTAAGGCCTTCTGGAAGCAAAACATTCAACTCTTCTTTTGAGAAAAACTGATATTCCTCATCTTTTAGAGCCTTTTGAGCACGTTTATATGCTTTGTCATCAGTTCTTTCTTCATATGAATAGACTACCCTTGTTTCATCTAACAGAGCATCTCTTCTACTTTTTATCTCTGTTTCGTTCAGCTTATCAAATTCAGTTAATAAGGAAATGTATTTTTCTCTAATAGACCATAAATCATTTGCTGTTTGAATATGTTTAGATGCTTTCAATTGATAGTCGCCAGCCTTTAATAAAGAAGAAATAACAATCAAGGAAATAGATAGAAAAGTACTAACAATAGTTGAGATTAAATAATATTTTGCAATCAGAGATAACAAACCAGCCGTGGTTAAAGCACTAACGATTATCTCTAAAATTTTTAGTTTTTTATCAGTTTTTAATAAGAAATTCGCACTATATTGATGTGTCGAATAAGAATAAACGACTCTCCCATACTCTTCTTTTAATTGATTTTTAATATTAGATTCTATTTCCATATATTTCCCTCCATTTGTGAATTGAGGACGAAACTTCATGATTTTGATTATCGTATTCAATTGCTTGCAATGCTTTATTATATGCTTGCTTTGCTTTATACTGAAAAGACCCATCAAATGTAATATATTTGCCAGAACCCATAATTTGAAAATTTCTCTGCGTCGTTGGAATATCACTAATATATTTAAAGAAATCACGAGTGTAATAATCAAAATATAAAAAACTTTTGTCTCTGTATTTATAATTTTTAATGAAGTTATAAACAAAAATATCTATTAAAATTCCTGGAATATCCACATTATTTGTATACTTCCATTCCCTTATCATTTGAGCAAAAATTTTGACGCTTCCATTACATTCTTTATCAAGACCGTTGATAGCATCAATCTCTGCTCTTGGATTAGTATTTTTCCAACTGCCGCCATTATTTGTGTCTGGATATGTAAATGATCCATCCTTGTTTTCAAATGCAGGAACAATCTCGAAACCAATCTCATCTTGAAATTGCAATGCCACTATTTGTCCATCACCAGATATGTGGGTCGTAGGATATGTTTTTTGCAAACTAGATTTTACCGCTTGAAGCAAGGCTGACTGTCCATTATAAGTATGATTATTGTATCGACAATAAACATCATACGGAAGTTGAACAATCAAATCTATGTCGCTAAAATGGGTTTTAGTTCCTCTGCCAAAAGAACCAGCGAAAATACGGTGATTTTGATACGATTGAGATCCCCAAAAGTCGATGTTAATTCTATTAGCTATTTGATCCCTTCTGTTTCGTATTTTTTCCATATCACTATTTGAGACTTTTATGTTTGAAGCAAAATTAGAAAATAATTCTGAAATTGTCATATATTTACCTCACCTACTCTATTCCTAAAGCCTTTATAACAGCATCTTCAGGACTGCTATAAAAACTAATTTGAAATTTTGCAAATAATTCAGCAGGAACAGTTGGTATATCAACCGCGCTGCTCATAGGAATCAATATCTTTTTAGCACCTGCATCGAATGCAACTTGCAAAACAGAGGCAAGTTCTTCGACTTTATTTAAAGTTCCACCTATGCTCATTGAACCAAGCACAACTAATTGAGGTAAAACCGGTCTATTTAAAGCACATGAACAATATCCAACCAAAGCAGCTAAAGACAGATTGCTATCAAGGCCAACACCTTGGCAATCTTGAATGTGCATTAAATAATCTTTTGTATCAATAAGAATTGAATGGCTAATTGATTTACCATTTGCTTTAAAATAGTTTTGAGCTGTTTTAATTGATTCTTTTGATTCCTTGGAATTAGACATTCCCAAGACCTCAAATTTACCAGTTCCGTCTGCAAGAGTGGTTTCAATTTTAAACAACCCTTTCATATCATTGCTGCCATTGCAAATGGTGTAGATATGCCCTGGTTTTCCGATTCCTTCAGGAATTAGTTGACCGCCACCTTGTTCGAGAACTGGAACAAACACTTCTTCCATGTTAGACAATCTTACATACGAAAGTTGAACATCATAGAATTCCATACCACCTATTTTCTTAAGTTGTTCCTT
The DNA here is from genome assembly GCA_963626345.1 of Gemmiger formicilis. GTDB lineage: Bacteria > Bacillota_I > Bacilli_A > RFN20 > CAG-826 > Onthovivens. Next base: position 15,374 of record CAVFXI010000039.1, read on the forward strand.
AACTCTTCTTCTTCCTTCGATAGCATATTTAAGAATTTCTTCAATGCCTTCTTCATCATAATTGCCGTCTGGATAAATAATCTTAGTAAATCCAGACACCATTTTTCTAACAGCGATAGTATCTCTTTGATTCAAGCATCTTCCTAATTTGAAATATTTATCAAAAGCATCTGTTTGAGGTACTTTTCTCATCTCACGGAAAAATTCAGAAAGATAATCTGAAATAAAGCCATAGTTATCTGTAAAATATTCAGGCCTCATCTTTGGGATTTCCCATCCTGGAATATAGCAATGCATACGATCAAAAAACGCACTATCAATCATTGCCTCTGGGAATGGTTCGAATAAATGCGATGTCTTTAGCAACGAATCCACACTTTGATTAATATTGCCAACAAAAACCATAGACGCATTCGCTTGAATGGCATCTTTTCCTCTAGCAAAAGATCCAGATGCCATATAATCCTTCATGATTTGAACGCCATCTTTATCTTTAAAGGAGATGCCTGCAACTTCATCAAATGCAACGCAATCCCATAATCCTACAAGGCCTATTTGCCTTCTTCCCATGTTGTAGAAAAGATTAGCGACAGTAGTTTGACCGCCCGATATCAAGATTGAATTAGGAGAGATTTCCTTATAAATGTGAGATTTGCCAGTACCCCTAGGACCTAATTCACAAAGATTTACATTGTTCTCAACAAGAGGCACCAAACGAGCTAACAAATGCCATTTAACTCTATATTCAAATTGTGTTGGTTCCATACCACAAGAGCGAAGAATCAAATCAATCCATTCATCTTTTGTGAATTCTTTTCTTGCTTCAATTATCTCATTCTTATCTAAGTTAGGCATTTGTATTGGAGTAAGGTCATTGATGATGAAAGGAGACTGCTTCTTCTCATCTTCCGAAAACAAATACGAAAGATCAACAATACACCAAATACCACCAGCTAAAAGTTTTTCATATTCTTTGACGTATTTAGGATGAACATAGAGACCATGAATTCCTAAAAACATGAAATCAGCTTCGAATTGATCAGTTCTTTCGTTAAGTTTTACGCTTACTTTGTCGATGACCGTGTGGCTTCCATTTTCTTTTATTTTAGCTTTTATTTTTTCAGCTTCATCAGGGCGAACATAGTTGTCAGAAAGAATTCTTTTTACTTGCTCTATGCCTTGTTCAATCTCTGACTCATCATCAGATGTGCAATAAGTACCCAAAAGATATTCCAAAACATAAGTAGGCACGTTAGCACTATTTTTTATTTTCTTTGTGGCTCCTTTAGGAACAACACGGCCAGAAAATATTTCAAAAACTTTTTTATCTAAATTATCCATGCTAAACCTCCTAGAACATCTTGAATTGAATGATATCAATTGAGAACTGCTCTTTTTCTATATATTCATCTTGCGAATCTAAATTCTTCAACACTAAGAAATAGGCTTTATTTCTATCAAATTGAATATTTTTCAATGTGAAGCGAATCTTTGTTACTCTTGTAGAAGGATCATCGCTTGAAGAGTTACAAACAAACTTATATTCATTTGATACTTTTTCACCACTTTGATCGATGATGTATGTCTCACAATTAACAGCTTGTTTTTTATCTTCAACCTTCTCCGTTTGCTCAAATTCAAGAGTAAACGATCTATTTGTTATCTTTCTTGTGATTGACTTAAGCCTTACACCTACGGGTCTTGCAACTTCTATTTCCGTTCTATTAAATAATTCACTCACATGAATTAATGGAACTATTGTTTCTTGTAATGATGTTCCTCCATGCACATATTGAAGACCACTACCTGGAGTTTTAAACAAATCATATCCCCAAGGAGCTATAACTTTAAATTCTTTGTTATTTACCGAAAGTCTTGTTTCAGTTGTATTAGATATACTTACACTCAAATCATCTGTAATAATGTACCTTTTTGAAATTTCTACTGCTGGAAGAGAGGTAATGTTTCCATATTTATTACTTTCTTCTATTATATTTCGTCTATAAATAAATCCGTGGTCGGCAGTCACATAGAAATTTGTAGTCTGAAGGTTGTTGAATAATTTCTTAATTAAATTAACAATTTCAGAAACACACGTTTCTACCACATCAAAAACTTTAGATTCATTATGTTCCCCAGCGTTATCCATCACATCATGATAAATGTAAACTAGATTCTTATCAGAACAATAGGCTCTAAGTTCCTTTTGATTCATCTTATTGATATCTTCATAAGAAATTGCAGCATAATTAGGGTTCTTTGCCTTTAATATGGCATCTCTTGAAGCCGTACCATCGGTAGATGTTCCGTCAAGCAACACCCTTCCATCTTCGAATTCAATTTCCTTATGTGGCAATAAAGAAGCCATTCCAAATTTTGTGATTGAAGGAAGTGGGCTTACCATATGCTCGATTTCAACTGAACCCTTTAAGATTTTGTTTATCTTGATTTTGTCATATAGCTCATGACCAATCTCATATCTAAGAGCATCTGAAATGATAACAAAGATTTTCTTAGAGGGATTTCTTTGAAGTTCCTTGTAGAAATCATTTGACATGGTTTCTCCAACAAATTCCCATGAATTTTGCTTAGCTAAAGCATCGCTATATTCTGGCCCAAGAACATCAAGGAACTTTATCTGATAGGCTTTTTCAACAGTTTCCATCAATTTATCGAATTCTTCAGTCGAATCTTCTATTTGTTTATATGACGTAACCACTCTTCGATATTCAGTATCGATTTTATAGTATTCATTTACATATTTATCGATATATTCAACTGCAGACAATTGCTTATCTATTGGTCTCTCTAAATATCTTAAGAATCGAACGGTGCCTAAAAGAGTTGAATACTCAGCATGTAATTTAGAGTACCACATAGAATTCACGCGGTTCATCAAAACTCTTTCAAAAGAATCATATTCCAAACTACCGCTATTCAAGCTTTCGGCGATACTTGAAATAATTTTTGCGTCAATACACTTAAAAATGTCTGCAAACTGAAGGGTTTGAATTTCTTTAGTCGAAATTAACCCATCAATTTTCAAATCAAATGATAACTTTTCTTGAAGTGATTCATATCTTTTATCGCTTTTGATTTTGTCGATGAAAAATTTAGCATCGTTGACACCTTTTTCTGAAACAATGAACTGTTGATAAAATGAAGCTAGATTATTTGATATTGAATTAGTATCGCCGCTTTGACTAATTGTTTGCTCAATTAAGGCTGTAAAAATAAATTTCTTTATCAATACTTCAATTTTTAAATCGCCGTCATAGTTGTACTTATCGCAAATGCAATTCCAAAAATAATCCTCAAAACCAAATTTCTTTAAATCCTGATATCTTGAATGCTCTTCATCATCAAACACAAGTTCAATAAGGACAGATTCAATCGTATTGTAACTAGCTTTAGTTAGAACAGCCATCATAGATGTTCTAAGAACATCAGTTGATGTTTCATCTGTCACATCAACATAATTTCTGAGTTTTTTGATTCTTGCTTCGCTATCAAAGAACTTTATGTGGTTTTCAATGACTTTTCTCAAATCCGTATTATTAATGCCTAGCCTTCTCATGGTAAGAGCAACTGTATCGGCATAATACTCTTCGCTATACATCAAAATATCTAAAAGCCAATTTTCAGTATCATTTGGTCTACCAGATGGAACGTAGATTAAAAAATTGGAGGTTTTATCATCATGCTCAATTATTTTCTTTATTTCAAATTCGTTTTTGTCGCAAATCAATACTCTGCAATTTGCAAAAGTATCTTCCACTACGTCATCTTTGAAATTCTTAGGCTCATCATACCAAAAAAGAATCTTTCTATGCCCTGAAGCATTAGAAAATATTTTCTCTATTTCATTTTTAGCGCCTTGGTAGTCAATGCTTGCCATAATTAAAACCTCCTTATTTAATTGGGACTAGCAAATCTTTTTTTATCTTAACCCCATTATCATTAACAATCTCAATTCCTTGGAATTTGGCGTAGTTTACCTTTACGCCATCATCCAAATCCAAAGGAATATATTTGTTAGCCATATGGTCTAACACTTGACCGTATTCAATCATTTCTTTTTGCTTAGCTTGTAATTGTTTATATTGTTTGTCTAATCTTAGTTTATCTCTACCTTCAGCGGTTTCTAGTTGTAACCTTGTATCCTCAACTTCTGCATTTAATCTTGCCGATTCATTTAAGAAATATTTAGAGTTAATAATTGCAAGAGTGTCTTTTGTATATCTATGAAGATATATTAAACATTTAAACGCATTGTTCTTGCCGCTGGAAAACATCCAGTAAATCGGTCTCTTCTGATATATCTTCAAATGATCAGGATAAAATCCATCATTAAGATATCTGTTTAATGTTTCCTCGGAAGATTCATTAGAATTCTTTCCTAATGCTTCAGCGATAAAATCAATATTTTCTCTATAAGTATCTTCACCATACACTTGTTTAATAAGATTTATGATTTTTGCAGTAAGTCCATCTTCCATTCCTAATTGAGAATAAATTGGAACGATGCTATCTTCATCCGGTTGATAGGTTACATAATTCATTGAATTCCAATCTCCGCCGGCATATGCAAGACCTTCCACATCTAACGAATAACGCCCCATTACAATGCCTATAAGGTATGAAATTAGTGATCTAATTTCTCTGCCCTTATCGGCCAACCTAACGGAAACGTCTTTGTCGTCTTCTTCAGGAGTTAATTCATCTTGAAGCCCATAAATATCAATAAAGATTCTATTAAGTTCTTCTTCATTCTTCTTAAGAGTGTTGAATCTATTTTTGCACTCTTCTTCCCATTCTTTATATTTATCTGATATTAATCTACCCATGATAAAATCCTCCTAAATTAACGGATGTTTCTTAAAATCCCATGAAGTCTCAAATGAATCCCAATCCATTTCAGTTATATTTAAATTTTCTAATACTATTGTCCTCACTTTTTCAGGAGAATCACATTTAAACGGTAAATTTAAAACATCTGAAACTGTAGTATTCAATGTTGGATTTACCATATTCAATAGGTAGGCTGTTAATTCTGTATTTAAAAAGCCTAAAACTTCTAAATTTTGTAAATTATTTTTTGAAAAAATAGTTGGCGAAGCCGAACTATAATGAAAATCACTTTTTTTAATCCTAAAACTATTTTTGTAAGAAGTAATTAAATTCCAACAAATGCCTTCTGTGTTCCAAAATTTTTTATTATATAAACCTCCATGACTATCATATGATTGCTTAGCTTCATCTGACCAATTGACTAGATCGAAATTGTTTCCATACCAACGTCTAAAATCCCCACCATTTGCATATGGTTGCCATTTTGTTCTATTATAGATTTCCCACCAATTTCTTAAATATAAATCATTATTATGAGTTTTATTACGACCACCTGAAACAAAGTTTTCAGAAAGTTTAGGAAACTCGAAAATATCATATTTCGGACACCAATAAGAGAAAGAATAACTAGGTACCATATTAAAGTTATTTATATTTGTTTCATATCTTATTTGCATAATATCCTCCTAAATCAAAGGGTGTTTTTTAAAATCCCACGAAGTCTCGAATTTATCCCAATCATCTTCTGCATATGATATCGATTTTTCGACCTTCTCATTTAAACCATGACTATCGAATTCGATGATTGGTAAATTAGAAATCTGACCTGTTTCATAATTTAACGTTGGAGACATTGCCGACAAATAATATTGACATACAGAACTATTTAAAAATGCCAAAATATACTTTTTATCAATTGTAGAATCTTCTTTTAAAAACAAACTTAAACCGGCAACGTCAAACATAAATCCTTGAGGGAAAAATCTAAAAGATATAGAACCAGAAGATATTTTTGACCAAGAGATAGCTTCAAAAAACATATTATTGTAGCTTCTTGGAACTAGATGCCCATATTTCTTTATATCTTTTCCATCATATTGCCAATTGATAACATAGCTTTGATTACCAAACCATTTACGGTATTCTCCACCTTTATTGTATGGAAACCACTTTTTCCCTGTATAGAAGGCTTGAATTGTATCTGTAGAATTGAATTGAACTTTTTCAATTGATACCTCATGCCAAAGCCTTAAGAACAAATCATTGTTTCCGGTTGTGAAACCATTTCTAGCATCAGCGTATTCTGAAAGTGATTTCCCTTTAGAAAAATTATCAATTGTCTTTTTGCTTAACCAGTAACCAATAATATTGCTTGGAATAGAGTTATAACTACTAATGTTCATTATTATACCCCCCCCCGCAAGGAATGCGGCTTCTTTGTCTTTTTCATCAACAAGGCGGAAATACACACCATTACCACCAATTGCCGCGTTTCTAATTACAAAAGAAGTTGTTTGAACAGTTGCATCAAAAGCACCCATACCTAGATGAATCATATTAACAATGGATTGCTCTTTAATTATCTTTTTTCTCAATTGTTCAAAACTTACTAAAAACATCCAGCTATCAGGATTTACCATTGCAATAAATCCGTTCTTTTTTACATATGGAGCTTCCATAAACATAGCAAACATATCGGATTTACTATTCGGATAATTGTCAATCAAATATTCTTTAGGTTCTTTCTCCATTTTAGAAATACCTAAATATGGAGGATTTGTGATCATAACATCGTATTTATCTGACATTACTTCCGCTTGCTTTAAAAGTTTTCTAAGAGTAGTTAAACCTTCATTATAAAAATCAGAGTTGAAAAGATTATTAACCATCTTTGAACTTAGAATATCCAACGAATTTCTAATATCGTCAAAGTTCTTTTTCTCAATTTTTAAAAGTGAACCAACAGTTTTTCCGTGTCTATACTTTTCTACAAGCCATTCAATTTGTTTAATTTGATTTTCATTCAATAAGTGCGTATCTTGAATAGCTTTCTTGTAATCTAATGATATTAATAATTTTGAATCCAATATTTCATAAACTTCAGGGATAACGTAATAATTATCGCTAAAGAATCTTGAATTCATAGTTCTAGCCTTCATAACTAATGAAAATGAAGAAAGCTGAGATGCACGCTTATCAATTTCAAGCCCAACGATATTTTTCTTTAAAATAAGAGTTGGAATTTCTCTAGGCTGGTATCCTTTTTCTTCGTACATTTTATAAAGCAAATCAAAAACATAAACCAGAATATGGCCACTTCCACAACAAGGTTCAATGACACGAATGTCTTCTGGATTAACATTCTTATATTTGATTTCTTCTATCTTCTTTTTTGTATCTTCTTCTTGCTTTGCATCATCAACATAATATTTCAATTTTTCCTTCAATGATGAATTAGGATAACTTTCAAGCCAAACCCTACCGATAGAGTTTTCAGCCATATATTTAACTATCCAATCTGGAGTAAAAACCTGCGTAAGAGTTGGAATCAAGTCTTTTGTAACAACTTTTGCGTTTCTAAATTCTTGTCTATCGCTAGATACATAGAACTGATATAGCCATCCAATGACTTCTACATCATTAAGAAATGGTTCTTCGCCTAGTTCAATGAGTTTTGTGATAAATGTTTCACCTTTCAAAAGAGCCTTTGGAAGCATAAGTTCCATATAAGAATCATCTTTTTCAAATAGCATTGGCAAAATCTTGTTTAATGCGTTGCATTGTTTAAACAATACATAGCGAAAAGCGTCATCGATTTTGCCTTGTGCAATTAATGGAGAGACTACATCTAAATTAATATGAAGTTCATCAACTACATAATTAAGATTCTTCATGATTTCTGGCTCAAATCCACCATCACGACTTGAAAGGACTCTAAAACCATGTGGGAGAAAATCATGAACTTCCATAAATCTTAAGGCGATGATACGGTTAAACCAAGTGTAGGCAAACTCTTCTATGGCTTGTTCATAGCCATCTTTTTTAACCAAATTAATAATCTTCTGCCTTTTTTCACATAGACTCGATGGATATGAATTCATATCACCATCAATAATAGTATATTCACCAACAACGCGAGCTTGTTTAATATCCGAAGCAGAGTTAATACCAATTGATTTCAAAGATACTTCTATTTGGTTTTCTAGATTATTTTTAGCCCAAATGGCATATGTTTGTAATGCTTTTTTATCCATAAAACACCTCAACTAATCAAGATCAATTTCATCATTGCCATCAAGTTCTTTTTCAAGTTCTTTCTTGATGTATTCAATGACAGAATCAATATCTTCTTTTGATTTAATCTTCTTTTTTGCAACAGGAACGCAATTGATGATTCTTACGTTCTTACGTCTTACCTGTTTAGGTTGAACCGGTGGTTCTTCATTACCAGGAACACTTGGATTTACAGGATCAACTTCTGCCAATTTCTTTTGGATAAATGCCTTGAAATCTCTTAAAGTGTTTTGGCTGGAAACAACATAAGAATCAAGATTTGCGGCCTTGATATTTAAAGAATTGCTCCAAGAGATATAGGTTTGATCTATTATTTCATATTTGTCGGTAATTACTTCTTTTTTCTTGTCAGAACAATCACTATTCATAACGGCGTCATATTCCGTTTTGATTGCTTCTTTATCAGCGTTAATAGACTTAATTGTTTTATCTAATTTATCTTGAAGAATTTTTTCTTTAATTTCTTTTGCCGTGAATATTAAATTTCCCAATTCTGTCATCTTACCGAATGGCACATCCATTTTCAGAATGTCGTGCATTTTGTCTATAGTGTCAGAAATAGCGCTTAAATCAGCAAACAGCGTGTTATTTTCATCATACCAAGAAACGATTTCCTGAGCTTCTTCGTAAACCCTTTGTTGATTTGAACCTTCCTTGTAAAATGTCTCTAGCTGTTCTAAATTATCAACATTGTCCTCAAGAGAATCCTTTCTACTAATAATTTCATTGAAAATGGCATTAGAATCGTTTGTTCTAACAATTGCTTCAATATCGGAATAAATTGCAGGAATAAGCTTATTTCCAGGGAATTGTTTTGAGCCATACTTGATCTTTAAATCCGAAAGGAACTTCTTCTTACGATTGAAGAAATCAAGAACATCATTTTTTAACTCAGATTCCTTTTGAGAGAATACCTGGCCATAGGTGTTGTTCATGATGTTTTTGACTTTATAAAGAATCTCATCAGAAACTTTTTCTTGTTTCTTGACGACCATAGTATCGATGTTGTTTTTCTTAACAAAATCATTCTTGAATGAATAATCCTTCAAATCAACCAAAACACCATGTCTAAAGATTTGGATTGCTTCTGCTTTAAGTAAGGCAGCAAGCATACCTAATACATCAAGTTCTCTCCAACCATATGGTTTTTTAGAAAATTTATCGCATAAGGACTTAACAGTAGTATTTTTTTGCACATTTTTATCATTTTTTATTTGTGCAAAAATCTCATCATAAGCCTTGTGATTAGAATCGTTACTTAAATCATTTCCAAGCAATGATTCAGTTGGATTATTTAAAACAGACAATATGTCTTTTTGCTCATTGTAGAAAAAGCTTACATAGCCAAGATAGTAATATTCTTGAGAGACAACCTGATTTAAGGCATCTAAAATTCTATCCTTGCCGTCTTTTTCCTTAATGTCCAATTGGTTTCCATTATAGTAAAGCCCGGCAGTTCTTAAAGATTCTCTAATGATGTCTTCGGCTCTTTTGATTCTTTCAGATGCTTCAGCGGCCTTCTTAGAAAGAATTTCCGTCATAGCAACAGACATAGTTCCACTGTTATTTCTCTTGAAGATATTTATTTTATTCGCTCTAATAAGTTCAGAGATAAAATCACTTTGAGAAAGATCAACAACAAGTGCATTTGCTTGAATAGACTCCGCTGCTAAAGAATTTGTATCACTTATATTTGAATATTGGGTAAGTATCTTGATTGTAATGTTATCGTTATTATTGATGCCTTTAGTATCATCGTCAACATAACGGTTTAAAGAGAAATCATATCTACCTTTATATCTTAATTTTGTAAGTTCAAGAATTCTTTCGTATACAATTTCAAAAACCGTTCTCTTAACTTCGCCTTCGTTATAAGCCACGTTATTGATTTGCTTATTAACATCCTGCTCAGCATTTGTTAAGAAATCATAAGTATCGCCATTCTTTTGAATGAACGTTTCTTTTTCAAGACGAACAAGACTCTCTGAAATTTTAGCCTTAAGCTCCATCTTGTCTTCATCGATGGATTCAACCATCAGCGTACAGATTCTATTAAGAGTAGCAGGCATCTCTTTTACATGAAGAATCATGAAAAGAACTCTTAAAACGCGTAAATCAAATTCTTCGAGCGTTGCTTTCTTTTCTGCGGATGTGAATACACCTTTGATATCGTAATCGATGAATTGTTCGATTGTGCTGTAGAAACTATCAAATGGGACTAATAGGCCTTCACTATCATTTGCGTATTTCTTTGCGGAGTCTTGGAATGCAGAAAGGAGTGAACGTTCAGAATGGGCTAAATGTTTACCTTCTGACATGCCATGCTCACGGATTGCGGTAAATACTTTTTGTAGCAATTCAAATTGATATGGAACAAATGGATAAACATCCTTAAACTCTTCTGAATCTTTATATCCGCTCCACGATGGGGCTCCGTCAAACATAATAAGGTTTGAAAGCTTAGTTGCATTAGTGTCGTATAAAGATTTTAAAGGTGTTATTGCAGCGTCTTTCTTATCAAGAATACGTTTTTTAATAACTTCTCCCGCCTCTGCACCGGATAAAAGAATACGGGTATCAAAACGAGCCTGAATCTTAGAAAAATCTTGTTGTTTATCCTTTGTAGAATCAATCATCGCTTTGAGTTCTTGCTGCGATGTAACAACGACCCAAGCTTGCCCTCTGCAATATTTTCCTAAGTCTTCTACGCACGTTTGAAGGTTAAGCATCAATTGAGTGTTGTCGCCAATAAATTGGCCAACCTCATCCATTAAGAAAATGACTCTAGTTTTATTCTTTTTGCAATATTCATTTACAATCTTTGCAAATTCGTCGGTTGAAAGAGTATAACCATTGATTTGCTGATTGATGTATGTCTCAGCATCTTCTTGAGGAACGTTACGAGCAAATGATAAGGCCTGAACTATATATCTCTTATTTAAAGCAGCTTTTGCACGATCGTTCTTCCAATCGCGATGAGAAAGTTCTTCAAATTTAGACACAAAAGTTTCTAATAAGCCTTCGTTATCAAGCAATCTCTCTAAATCAGCAACCCACGGAGAGCTTCCACAATACCCAATTGATTCATTGAAAGTTCTAAGCATGATATCCATGATTGCTTGTGTTTTATTTTTAGAATCAGACTTTGCTTTGGAATCAATGTTAAAAAGAACGACTTTATTCTTTATAGACGCACACTTTTGCATGTCAGCCAAAAGCATCTGGTCATTAATTTTATCTTTGAAATAATCAACAGCGTGAACTCCTGCCACTTCTTCATTTTCAAGAATGTATCCTAAAATTTTTAAGAAATGAGATTTACCTGACCCAAAAAAACCAGTAATCCATGCGGCCATTTTTTCTGTCGGAGTAGTTATTGATTGCCCATATTTTCTGAAGAAAATCCTAAACTGTTTTGTGATTTCGTCAGTGCAGACATATTCCTCCAATTCCATCCATTTTTGTTCTTCATTTTCATTACCAATAGTAACAACACCTTGGATGCTTCTATCTATAGGTTTTTTAAATAAATCTTTGATAATCATTTGCTGATTCTCCTTTCAACTAATGGAAATGCTCTGTAATAATTGTCATCATCTAATCTATCAAACAATCTAAGCGTCATTGTTTTCTTCGTTTCGTATCTTCCTGGATACATCATGACAACTGGGTTCCTTTTAAAGATATTTTGAAGGTTATTCAAAATTGTATGGCTCCTAATGATTGGATACGATTTTCCAACTCCAGTTAGCAAGATAATTTTAGTTCCATCATCTTCCACAGCTTTAAATTTCTCAAGAAATTCATTGTTATCTTCTTCCACTGAAAGAATTGGTTGGAAAATCTCAGATAATAGATGTTCTTTGTCATATTCTTTTTCGGCAGCTATAACATCTTCTGTATAGCCTTGCTCATCAATGATATCCAAAATCATTTCATACAAATCAAACTCTATAATATTTGGATTAGCCATTTTTAATTTAACAACTTCTTTTCTAATAGCCATCTCATCCTGAGGATTGTAATCAAATATATAGAACTTCATATCATTAGCAGTTCCGTATTTAGTTAATTGTTCAACAGAAATCATTCTGTCTTCTAATTCCGTAAATCTCTCACTCAAATTTCTTTCCAGCATAGTATCAATCCTCCCCTAAAAGAGCTTGAATGTATTCTTTATCATGTATCAATTCGATATGTTCTTGTATCGAAGGATGAATCATTGGCTTATCAACATATATGTTTTTCTTAACTCTATGGCCTAATCCCGATTCCTTGAGAATATTTCTATAACCCTTAGATAATTGATCAATAGTAAAATGCCCCCATTTTGAGACAATAGGATCACCTTGTTTTTTTGATTCAAAAAAATTTTCAAAATCATCAATGGAAATGTATTTCTTATCACCTAAAAGAGTATCTCTATATACTTCAAACATAAAATCGAAGAATAAAGAATCGCTCTTGGCTATTGCATAGACAAGAATAAATTTTGAAGAACTAACATCTCCATCATAAAATTGCTTTAACAAAAACTCATCAAGTTCTAATAACCTGTTATAAACAACATTGGTTATTTCTCTTCTCCTTTGAAGAGAATCTACTTCGATATAGTTTTCATTAAAGCATTTATCATACACTTCGCTACGGTTAAATCCATCCAACATCAACTTAGCAATTTTCTTTGAAACAACATATTGGAACGGAGTTTTCTTAATAGCAGAAGAATAAGGTTTTTTGTTCATGAAAAACCCCTCCTTATATCTACTTTTTATTATATGTCAATAAATTGCTATAGTCAATAAAAAGTGTTCCGTTTGAAATGAAAAAGCACAATAATTTAATTTTAGCTAAGGTCTTTGATCAATTTAGCCTTAAAACTTGGTTTTATAGTTTCTCGTCAATATTTGTTTTCAAAGACTTTAAAACAGCTAAATAATCTTTCCTTTTGCTTTTAGCATCTTTGTCTGCTTCTTTTTTAATCAGTTCTTCGTTCTTTAGCATCTCATCCTTAAGTAGGTCGCTTAAAATCATCATTTCTTCCTTGGATGCAGAAATCTCAAATGAATCATCTTCTATATAAACATCGTATTCTTTTAACAAGTCAGTAATTTTTCTTTTCACTTTAATCGTTGGTTCGAAATGGCCGTTTTCATATCTATTGATGGTTGCAAATGAAACGCCTAGTTTCTTAGCAAATTCCTCTTGGCTCATATTCATTTTCCTTCTTAAAGACTTGATTGTATTTTTCCAATTCATATTTTGCTATCTCCCATAATTTTGATATATCAAAACTATAGCACATTTACCTGCTGGGCACCTATAATGCAAGTAAATTGGAAGAATTTTATCTATTGATAATTCTTTCTAACGTCGCTACAAAACAAGATTCATCATAATCCCACACGACAGATATGACTCTCCATCCATCTCTAGCTAGCATATTGAACTGTGGTTCTAGGTTTCTAATCTCAGTTTCTCTAATTACTTTATATTCGTATCTCATATTTATTTCTTTCCTTTCATTTTCTTTTCTATCTTCTTTGCATTTTCCTTAAGGTATGGATCAAAGTATTCCATCTCTAGTTCTTTCCTTTTGTAGATTGCCTCTAACTGTGAATCACATCTATATCTATACGTAACTCCCTTAAATGTGAGCTTCGCATACCAAGTCCCGCATCGGTCTTGGTAGATGCCTTTGATTCCACTCTTGGAGTTCTTGTTAGATTCTTTTCGGCTGATGTTCGTATAACAACTGCCATCAATGTAATAGCCAATGTGGTTCTTATGAACTTTATGGTTTATTTCTTTTTTCTCAGGTTCTATGCACCCACATGAAACGACACACGCGGCACGAATTTGAGTGGAGGATGCGACGAATGTTTTCCCGCATTCGCAAAGGCACTGCCAAAGGCATTTTGGACCTTTAACGCCACCAGGATTCCCGATATATTTGACGACCTTGAAATGTTCGAATTCCTTTCCACGAAGATCGACAAAATATGTTCCACTATGCTTAGAATTATCTTCTTTCTTGTAGTTGATATCAGGTGTTCCATACTTCTCCTCAGCTTCAAGTCGAACCTTAACAGCTTCCTCAAATGTCTTGAAATAGCCTAAGTCAATTCTCTTGCCCTTAACGGTTATAGATGGGGTCCAAACATTCCTATCTGCCCTATATGCAACGCCATTGACTCCAGACTTGTTTCCAGGGTGTAAAGGATGAGAATATTCGATTCCCATGGCCT
>CAVFXI010000040.1:0-15002 GCA_963626345.1 Gemmiger formicilis
AAACACAAATAGTTTGTTTTCAAAAGTTGTAAATTTGAGAAGGAGTTATTGTATATAGGGCTATAAATTTATTTTTTTATTCACTAAAAGAATTTTCTCAAAACTGCGTGTTTTCCAAAAAACGATAACACTTTATCACAAAAGATATTTATGGACTTGAAAAAAGCAAACTTATATCGAATAAAATACGTGTATGCTGTTGAAAAAACGCCTAAAAAATGATATATTTAAGAGGTATTGAAAATTTAGGAAATTCAATTATGCCTTATTATGAAGCAATAAGAAAATTACGCCATTCAATGTATTTGACCCAAACTGAATTTGGGTCAATTTTTGGAGTAACTTTCGGAACTGTTAATCGTTGGGAAAGCGGTAAATTTGAACCGAGTTTGAGAGCAAAAAGAAAACTGGCTTTTTATTTTAAAAAATACAATATAGAAGTCGTGGATTAAAGGGGGAGATTCTAATGAATAGAAAACAATTGTTTATTGATTGGATATCAGCTGATAAATTAAAAAAAGTCACTCCTAATGATTTTGCAGATTTAATGGAACGAGTTTTTCAGAATTACTTTGATATTTCAATTTGGAATATATGTAGGCCTGAACAATACAATGAATTACGCAAGCTTTTGCATAATAGTAAGGAGTTCAAAAGAAATGATAAAAAAAGTTATAAGATTTTTATTTTAAACAGTAAATTTTATGAACTTTTTTTAGAACAAAATGAAAATTTGAATTTATCTGAAGATGAATCTAAAATTGCCGATATTCGCCAAGAAAATTTATCAACCGAAGCTGTTAACGAAAGTGATAAAGAATTTTCGGATATATATGAATTTTTTGATGATGATTATTTTAGCGAGTTTTTCTATCAATTATATAGGTATTCAAGAAAAGAAAATTCTGGATTGAAAATTGATATACGTTCTTCAATTATTGGCGTGAATAAAGATACTGAAATACTTAGGTTCTATTCAAATAGAAATGGAATTCTTAAACTTTATGGTAAGAAAAGCACCTCTAATATGCATGATCTTGTTTTAGAAGAACTGTTTGAAGATATTGATTCAATTAATGCTTATTTTCAAAGTCATAAAAATGAAGTTCAAAAAAATATGATAGAAACTGATTTGGATGATTTTGGAAAAAGTGAGAACATCAATAAGGAACTTACGTCAAAAAAGATTCCTTGGGATAAATATGAGACTGCATTATTAATCGAGACATTCTGGCAAGTTGAAGAGAAAAAGGTTGACCGTCAAACAGCAATAAATAATCTTTCGACGGCTTTAAGAAAGAAAGCAATTAATCAAGGTATAAAGATAGATGATAAATTTAGAAATACTAATGGCATATCAATTCAAATTGGAAATATTGCACTTTCTTTTTTTCCTGAAAGATCCCCATTACATAGAACGGCTATCTTTGACGAGGTGGCTTCCATTTATAAAACGGATAAAGAAGAATTTAATAGAATTTTAAATAGAGCTCATTCGCTTGTATGTGATCACATTGAGTTAGACGATAATAGAGATTTTCAGGAACTAGAAACAAAAGAAATTGATAAAATTACCCCTTCTAATAAATCTTTCTTTAATAATGATGTTTCTGACTATTTGGCAGTTATTAAGACATGTTTTCCTGATGGCTTTTCATATAATAACCCATTAAAGAAAAGAAAGTTTATTCGGGAATATATAGAAATAAACAATAAAGAATTTTCAGACTCTGATGATATTTATTTAGAGAAAATTCAAAAAGTTGGGTTTGTCAGCGAAGAAAAAGTATATTTGCCAGATATTGTTCCCGAAGAAACCAAATTAAGTATTCAAAATTATATTGATTGTAATTTTGAATGTGACAATCTTATTATTTATTATTCCGTCATCCATTCACAGTTTAGGGATAAACTAAATAGTAATTTTAGCGAAGATATGCTGATTCATTATCTAAAATACGAATTTAATGATTTGTACAACTTTAATGAATTGTTTGTGTCAAAAAAAGGCAATAATGTAAGCTTAAAGAAATTGTTGATTGATGTTTTTATGAACTGTGGATGTCCTTTAGATATCGAAGAAATTTATGGAAAACTGCCTAACATATCTCATGAAGCTATCGATCAAGTTGTGAAGGATAAAGATTTTATTGTTAATAAAAAAGGAAAATCATATTTCTATAGGGACATTTTTATCATAGAAGTTGAAGAACTTAACGAGATTAAAAAATACATTCGAAAAACGATTCTTGAGAACGGAACTGCTAGTGGTTTTAAAATATATGATTTTATACAATGTAATTTGCCAAATTTAATTGATTCTAACCCTGGTGTGACAAATCTAGGTTACAAAAATATTTTAAAAATTTTGTTGGATAATGAATTCAATTTCAATGGTGATGTTATAAGTGTGCATGGTGAGAATGTTGATGTTAATAAACTGTTCGGCGATTTTTGTAAGTTTAGAGAAAGATTCTCCTTATCTGATTTGAATGAATTTAAAGATAGTATTAACAAGAGTAACATCAGTTGGGATGCAGTTTTTCAATCTGCTGTTCGCATTGATAAAAATGATTTTGTGAGAAGAGATCTAATAAGTTTCGATGTTATAAAAATAGATGCTGCCATCAATAGTTATTGTACAAATAATTACATTTCGTTTAACGAAGTTATTAATTTTATTGATTTCCCGACAATTGGATTTACTTGGAATTACTATATTTTAGAAAGCTATTTGTTTGCAAATAGTACAAACTTTAGGCTGATTCATTCTTCGTTTAATATGGATGAACCTGTTGGTGGTATAGTTAAGGTGAATTCAAATATAACAAATTTTGATGAATTAATTATTCAAATTTTAAAAGACAATAAATTGTTTGAACAAGAAAAAGCATACGATTATTTATTAGAGAATGGCTTTATTAAGAGAAGAAGAATTAGCAATATCGACTTGCTAATTGAAAAAGCTAGGTTGGAGGTTTAAAAATGTATTCATATGATTGGGACCCTGATACCGGTGGACTTTTATTAAATAGTACGCCGTTACAGATGAGCAAAGAGCCTAGACCGGTATATTATAAAGAATTGGATATATTAGGTTTTGATGCATATTGGAAATACGAAAAGAATGATGCTTACCCTTATATGTGGGCTGAGGCAAATAATTATTTTTATAGAGGCAAATTAGTTGCTAAAACGAGAGGCGGTACAATGTATAAAGCCCCTGAAATAATAATTTTGGATGAACCTGAGCCAAATGGTGGTGCCCTTCGTTTCGTTGATGTAAATCGTATGATTGAGAAAAACAAAACGATTATTGATCAACTTGCGCAATTTACTATAAAAAAGACATATGAAACATATATAAAATATAAGAATAGAGTAGATATCTTTTATGTTGCTTTTAGTGGCGGAAAAGATAGCGTTGTTACTTTTGACATCGTCAGAAGAGCTCTTCCGCACAGTGATTTTAAGGTTTTATTTGGAAATACAGGAATGGAATTTACAGATACTTATAAAATCGTTTCTGAAGTCTCAAATATTTGTAAAAAAGAAGATATCGATTTTTTACAATCACAATCACATTTGAATCCGTTGGATTCCTGGAAGAAATTTGGCCCACCAGCTACTGTTACAAGATGGTGTTGTAGTGTTCACAAAACCGCTCCTCAAATTTTATTGTTGAGAGAAATAACTAAAAATCCAAATTTCACTGGTATGGCATTTGTTGGTGTTAGAGCGAGTGAAAGTGTGGCTCGTAGCGACTATGATTACATTGGTGTTGGTGAAAAACATAAAGGCCAATTGAGCTGTAACCCTATATTAGATTGGAATAGTGCCGAATTATATATGTACATCTTTGAACGTGAGCTACCTTTGAATGAGGCATATAAAAAAGGAAATAGTAGGGCGGGATGTCTTGTCTGTCCTAATGTTTCAGAAAAGAACTCATTCTTTAGAAGAACGTGCTATAAAGATGAATATGATAAATTTATTCAAATAATAAAAGAACTTTACGCAGATAAATATCCTTCAAAAGACAGACTTGATGAGTTTATGGAAAATACTGGATGGAAAGCCAGAATGAATGGAAGGGATGTCAATATTAAGATTGGCTGCCGTGAAGAAAGTAAAAAAGACTGCCACATTGTTCATGTCACAAATCCTAAACAAGACTGGAAAGAATGGGTGAAAACTATTGGTGTCTTGGTAAATGAACGTTCACCGTATCAAATTTCCTATAAAGGTCATGTATATGAATTTCAGTTAGAACTTAACGAACAAGGCTATGATGTCATTATTCCCATTGATTTGGTGAAAAAAGATGCAGTCTTTGTTAAATTACTAAAAAACGTATTTCATAAAGCGGCCTGTTGTATAGGTTGTAGGGAATGTGCTGCTGATTGTCACAATGGTTGCATATCGATGGAGAATGGAAAAGTGATAATTTCCAATAATTGCGTACATTGCACCCAATGTCATAAGGTTGATAGAGGTTGCTTAATATTCAAATCTTTAGAATTACCAAAAGGAGAAAATAAGATGAAATCAAAGAGCTTAAATTGTTATTCGACTCATGCACCTCTAATAGAATGGTTTGAAGAATTTTTTGAAAAAAAAGAAGAGTTCTTCGTCTCGCCTTCAATAAATGGTCCTAAGGTTGAATTTTTCACTACATTTTTGAAACATGCTGATTTGCTTGACGAAGGCAAACTTACTAAATGTGCAAAAATCGTTGATAAGTATGGATTGGATGACGAAATGTCATGGGCTTTAATGCTTGCAAATCTTTCATATACTCCAGAAGTCAACTGGTTTATAAAAAATATAGGATTTAATGAGATTTTAAACAAGCAATACGTAATCTCAAAACTATTAGAAAATGAAAATTGCACTAATGAAAGAGCAGCAAATGATATTTTTAGATCATATTCTAGACTTATGAATCTTAAATTCAATATGGTTGGAATGGGTACAATGGATATGTCTGACAAGAAGAATCCAGAAATATTTAGAACGCCATGGTATGAACCTGACTCTCGCGTCATCCTTTATTCTTTGTATAAATTTGCTGAAGCTTGTGAAAATTATTATCAATTTTCACTAACAAGATTGCTAAATCATGAAATAGAAAGCGATGGTATTAGCCCTACCGAGATATTTGGCTTGGATAGAGTCACGATGGAAAAAATTCTTCAAGGGCTATCAATAAATTATCCGGATTTTATAACGGTTTCGTTTACACTAGATTTGGACAATATTAATTTAAAGAACGATAAGACATCAGTTGATGTATTAGAGTTATTCTGATTGGAGTAAACTTATGGATAAAAAATATAGATATTATTTTCAAATAAATGAAAGCTATTTTCCTGCTGTTAATGAAGATGTCATCAGAACTCAACCTGATGTTTGGAAATCTTATTACCCTCATGAATCATTCATTAAACTTTTGAATCAAACAAAAAATGTACTAACAAATACTCAAAGAATGTCAATTTGGGTTGAAGGAGCTTATGGTACTGGTAAATCGCATGCTGTATTGACTTTGAAGAAATTGTTAGATTCAAGCAATGATGAACTAAAAGAGTATTTCGATAAGTATAGTGGTGTGTTGTCTCATGATTTATATAACGAGTTTTATAATATTAAGAATCAAGATAAAAAAGTTTTGACAGTACATCGCTATGGGTCTTCTAATGTTCGCAATGATAAAATTTTAATGGAATATGTGCAAGAAAGCATAATAACTGCTTTAAAAGATAAGGGATATTCTTATTTTGGGCAAGTCGGTATAAAAGATGCGGTGATTAATTGGCTTTCTAATACATCAAACAAAAATTATTTTAATGAAATTATTCATGAAAATGAATATAAGGCCAAGTTCGGTGGAATAACCGCTGATGATGTTTTAGAACAATTAAAAACCTGGACCGAAGAGAAGGCTATTCAGGAATTGATTGAAAAAGTGTCTTCTGTAGGAGAAGACAGAGGAATCAAACCTTTCGTTCTTCAAAAGGAAGATTTGAGAACATGGATTATAGATGTTATTAACAAAAATAATTTAAAGGCAATATTCTTTATATGGGATGAGTTTTCTGATTATTTTGATTTAAATAAAGGTAATTTATCGGGATTCCAGTTTTTGGCTGAAATGAGTGAAACTCAGCCATTCTACCTTTGCATTGTTACCCATAAATCTGATATTTTCTTTGAAAACTCAAAAGATGATGTTAAAACAAAAATCAACGGAAGATTTATTGCTCCTCATTGCTCAATTGAGTTGCCAGACAATATGGCTTTTGTATTGACTGCTCATGCAATGCAAAAGGTGGATGATCCTTCTATTCAACGAGAATGGAATGAGACCATTGATGCTTTATATAACCTTACAAATGACTCAAGAAATGAGGTTGAAAAGTCTGCGAAAATCGGAGAAAAAGAATTGAAGGGTGTCCTTCCAATTCATCCATATGCAGCGCTAGTATTGAAACATATCGCATCGGCTTTTGAGTCAAATCAAAGAAGCATGTTTAGTTTTATTAAGGAAGACTCTGATGGAGATGACATTAAGAGTTTTCAGTGGTTTATTGATAACTATGGACCAGAAGATGATGAAAATTTATTGACGGTAGATTTTCTTTGGGATTTCTTTTATGAGAAGGGAAAAGATCAGCTAGCTCCACAAATTCGCCAAATTTTAGACGTTTATAGTCGAACTGAATCTCATAATTTAAGAAGAGATCAGAAGAGAGTTTTGAAAACTATTCTTTTATTACAAGCAATAAATGAGAAAGTAGGTGATTCCGTTTCTTTATTTGTACCAAACGATAGGAATTTGAGCTTGGCATTTGAAGGCACTGAAATAACTTCTGGTAATGCGGGATCTCTTGCAAAAACCTTAGTCAAGGAACAAATCATTTTTGAAAGACCTATGGGTGGAGGAACTACCAAATATTCTGCGCTTGTGTCAAGTGGTAATCAAGAAGAAATAGAAAAGGAAAAAGAAAGACTTAGAAGAGAAATCAGAACAGATAAATTAATCGAAGAAGGTGAATTCCTCAACGATTTCAAGTTACCAAGCAATCTTCAAATTCGTTTTTCTACGGCTCAATTTGCTACTTATGAAAATATAAAGATGGTGCTTGCTAAATTGAAGAACGATAGTGAAAATTATCCTTCACGTTTGTATGCTGTTTATACATTCGCAAGAAATAGTGATGAAAGTGAAAAAATCAGGAATGAAATTAATAAAACTCTAGATGAAGACTTCGATAAAATAGCTTTCGTTGATTTTTCCCAGTGTTATTTAAGTGATGATTTGTTTAATCAGTATATCGAAAACATGGCTAATTGCAATTATCAGAAAGGTAAGGATGCTGGTCAATCTAGAACTTATGATAGAAACGCAAAAGACTCATTAAGAAGATGGAAGAATCAAATTAAGGCTTCTTCACCGAAGTTCTTTACTGTTGATGATAAGGCTGGAATAATATGCAATAATGAGTCAGAAACATATCATTATTTACGAGAATTCGATAATAGACATTTTGAATATGCAATTGAAACACATGTTACAGTATTAGATAACATGTATTTAGCAAATAATCTTAAGCAAGGTGCTGCATGCGGTATTACAGGTGAACTTCAAGGCGCTTTTAAGTCTAGTAACGAAAACACAAAATTAGATAAACAATTTGCTGGTGTTTGGGGGATTGACAAGTATTGGATTACAAAGCCAAATGAACTGATATCTAAAGTTAAGAACGCTGTAGAAAACATCATAAATAATAAATTTCAAGAAAAGACTAGGGTTTCTATTTCTGAAATTTATGATGTCTTATCTGATAAACCATTTGGCTTTATGCCATGCAATTTAACTGCATTTGTTTTAGGCTTTGTTCTGAAAGAATATGCAACAGAAGAATACAACTGGAGCGATGAACTACAAACAGTGCCCATGTCGGTCGACAAATTAAAAGAGATGATTGATGAAATTATCAAGAAACAACAAAACCCGAATTCTAAATATAAAGACAAGTATATTGTAGCGATGTCACCTGAACAAAGGGAATTTAATAAATCTACTGCTGCTGTGTTTGATATTCCTGAAAGTTTATGTTCTTCTGTTGAAAATACTAAAGTTCAAGTTCGTTATAAGATGATTTCGTATAAATTTCCTATATGGACTTTAAAATATTGCAAACTAGATTTAAAAAATTCATCTGATGTTTTTAATAAAATCATTGATTTGTATGTAGAACTAGCTAATAATTCCGCTCCAACTAGAACTGAAACGGATATTGCTTTAGAAATAGGCTCCGTTTTTATCAATAATGAAGGATTGGTTGATGATCTTAAGGAAAATCTTTCTAAAGACAATTTTACACATGGCATGCAGCATTATCTTGAAGAATATAAAGCAGGTGTTTTGCCCGAATATGCTAAAAAGATTGGCGATACAGGATTATATATGTCTGAAATCACTAAAAAGTTTAGCAGTGATTCTAACTGGGTATGGAACAAGGATACTTTTGATGAAAAGATAGATGAAACTATTACCGAATATAAAATAGTTTTCAATAGTAATAAATTGATAACGAAAACAACTTCTTATGCAGATTGTTTAAAAGAATGGGCTAAAAAAACTGATTCTTTCAAAGTTGCATTTGCCACAATCAGATCTGATGCAGGCGATCTTTCAGAATTTTTGAACTATTTGTATGAAATTAAGAAGAATGGAAGTATTTATGAAGTCGATAAAGAAAGTTTCTTAAATACTATTATTTTACATGAAGCAAAATTCAGAGAATTCTGTGAGAACCAGTTGACCTTGTTGAAGAGAATTTGTGGCTTTAATCTTGAGGGATTGACAGATGAGGACATTTCGTTTATCGCTAAGTCAGATTTGAATGATGTGTTCGTGCTTGAGAATAGTGATTTTCAAAACTTACTTGATGAATCAGTAAGAAAATATAAAGCGAGTAGAGCCAAGTATAGGCTTCTTGATATTTGGAAAGAAAAAACAAAAACACAAAGCACTAAAGAATGGTCTGAAAAATTTTCAATGCCAATTTTATCAATGATACCATGTACGGAACAAAATGTTGCTAGATCGGTTTTTGAACTGATTGATAGCCAAGTAAACGATGAAAATAAAATCGAAGATGCTATAAACTATTTGAATGAATTCAAGTATTATGACGAATTAAATGATCAAACGATTAGAGATGAAGCATTTAGAAAAACAATTCTCAAAACATATTCGCCTTTGATAGATGATTTGAGTGATATTAAATCTAAAATCAAAACTAAATTTCCAAGTATTCATCCTTATTATTGGATAAGTAATGTTGAAATAGAGGAATATATTAAGAAAATTGCTAATCAAAAATATATTTCTGGTGGTAATTTAAAGGCTAATGAGATTATAGATTCAATGTCTCCAGAAGACCTGAAGAAATATCTTAAATCACTAGTAAGAGAGAATATGGTTGTCGGTATGGAGATAATTAACTCGAAGAAATAGCGGGAGGTATAAAATGGATGGTTATTTAAAGTTAAAGAAGAAAATTGATTCTTATTTGACAGGCAATGATAAAAGACCTCTTGTCGTTGATGTTTCGTCTTTAAAAGACTTAGATGAATTGCTTCAATTATATATTACGATCGACAGAAAGGATGTCTTCGGCTTAGCAGACAGTTCTGAAAAATTGCCATCATTAGGAAATATATATGAATTTTTAAGCGGTTGCACATTTGATAAATGCTTTATTGATAATTTAGGAACATATTTGCGCTTATATGGATGCGACATTTTTGAAAGTGCCATTCATTCATTGCTCAATACTTCTTACTCAACTAAGTTTGTTATACTTACATATCAGTGTTCGAGATATTTCAAAGAAAAAGATCCTAGAAATAAAGGTAAGATTATTTGTTTAAATTCTGATGAGGAGATATTATCTTCATCTTTGGTATTTGTACCTACTCAATATCAAGAATTAATTAATGCGATTTCTGGGTTGTGCGAAGCTTTGACAAAATTTGAAAAAAGTGATGGCAAAAAAATTTATGTAACAACCTCATATGAGAAAAAGGATTTCCCAAACTCCTTGATTCGTATTGATGAATGCAACTCGCCTTATGATATTCTTTGCCTTCGCGATTCAAGTGCACGCAAATTGAATAGAAAATTAGGTTCTGAAAAAAATTGGAATGATTTACTTGCAAAACTTGAAAATAATTCGATTGAGGAGACGATCTCTAACTACATCAGAGTCAAAGACATTAGTTCGGAATTGAAGGATTGGTTCAATAAAAATCCTTTTGAACAATGGTTATTATTTATATATCTTAAATTGAAGAATGCATCTACTGGCATATGGTCCGTTGACTGGGCTATTGAAAAGACTCAGAATGCAAATGATTTTATATTTAATATATATAAATCCATTTTGGAAATTCACTTTAAGGAGCCTGAATTTTGGAAAAAATATGATTCTAGAAAATGTTTTTTAAAAAGCCTTAATGATGATTCAATCTTTTATGACTATTGTAATCTTGTGCCCTATAAAGAAGAAAATGCCATTTATTATTTAACTGATAACAATGATAATGAAAAAAAGTTAATATTGAAAACAATCGATAAGTACAAAGATAAATATCCTAAGAGTAAATTATTATCTATTTTACAACATGTATATAAAGACCTCTATGATTATTTGCAAGAATATAATTATAATGATAAATTCTTATCAGACTATTTTAACAAATATAAATATCTCAAGGTTATTAATACATTAACTCCCGAATTCAAAGAAATTGTCGATCAAGAAGCTCGTGAAAGATCTTTTATTAGGAGGCTTCCTCTTAGACCTGAGATACTTCAATCTATTGATGTCAAAGATTCTATAGCATATTTTGTCGATGCGCTTGGCGTTGAATTTTTGAGTTTTATCGAAAGAAAATGTCAAGAAAAAAAACTTGCTTGCCGTATAAATGTTTGTAGATCTTATTTGCCATCGATAACATGCAAGAACACAGAATTTAAAGATTTTTTTGCAAAAAATGGAATAAGGGTAGTTGATGAAAAAAGGCTTGATAATCTGATACATGATGGTAAGGATGATTATGATTTTGATAAAACAAAATTACCAATCCATATTATTGAAGAATTCAGGATTATAGAAGATTGCCTTGACCATATTAAAAAAAGTATAAAAAATCAAACCATCAAAAAGGCAATAATCATCTCCGATCATGGAGCTACTAGGCTTGCTATTTTAAATACGGACATGATTAAAGAAGATGTTGGATCTAAAGGACATCACGGTGGACGAATCTGTGAGGATGTACCCGATGCCATTCATATACCTAATGCGATTGTTGCAGATGGGTATTGTATTTTAGCTGATTACAATTCTTTTAAAGGCGGAAGAGTAGGAAAAGTTGAGATGCATGGAGGAGCCACTTTGGAAGAAGTTGCAGTACCTATTATTGAGATATTTGAGCAATCTAGTAATGTTCAAATAGTAGTTAGCAGTAAAATAATAAAGGTTAGTTATAAAAAGAAAGCCGAATTGTGCTTCTACAGTTCAATTAAAATGAACAATGTTTCTGTGCGAATAAACGGAAAAACATATGCTGCCGTTTCTAATGATAAATCTAATTTTACTGTTGAACTCCCTGATATTCAAAAAAGCGGAGAATATAAATTTGAGGTTTGGGAAGGTTCTGAAATGAGATCGTTCGACAATATGTTTGAGGTTGAAAAAGAGTCCGCTAAAACCAACGACTTATGGGAGGATTAAAATATGACTGATAAATTAAGAGAATATTTTGATGAAATGGTTGTTTATAAAAATATCAAGAATACAAGTTTCTTTTCAAGTATCAATCTTCCTTCTTTTTTAAGGGATTATTTGATAAAAATATTTCAAGATGATGAAGGAAACATTGATTATGATGGAATGGCAGAGTTTATAAAGACAAGAATTCCTAAAAAAGAAGATTGGATATCAATAAAAGAAAGGATAGTTATCGGCGGAGAGCGTGTCAAGTTTTTAACTAGAATTTCTGTTGATATAAGCGTTGCCGATCAAGGAATCTCTTTTGCATTACCCGACTTTGGTTTAACTAATAAAGAAACAATAATTGAGCCTCATGTATGGGAGACTTGCAAGGATGATTTAATAAGCGCAAGAGATGTTTGGGGAATCGTTGAACTGGGGTATAAATATCCTGATGATTATGATATTTCCTTCGAAAATAATAAGGCTAAGAAAAAGGAAAAAGGAAAGATAAAACTTTGCTCATTTAAAAACTTTTGTCCATATACAATTGATTTGGAATATTACAAAGATATCAGAAAAGAATTTAACGTTCATGAGTGGATTGATGTAATCCTTGGTGCTGTAGATTACAATGCAGATGGTTATGAAAATGAACATCAAAAGTTGGCTGTGTTGACAAGATTATTACCATTCATTGAAAAACGATTAAATATTATTGAACTTGCTCCTAAAGGAACAGGTAAATCCTATTTGTTTGGTCATGTTAGCAAATATGGGACTTTGGTTGATGGTGGCAAGGTATCAAGGTCTAAAATGTTCTACGATAACGCCTCAAGAAAATATGGATTTATCCAAGGCAATGATTTTGTTGCTATTGATGAAATTAAATTGGTTAAGTTTAACGATGATAACGAGATGCGTTCAATCCTTCAGGGGTATATGGAATATGGTACGTTCAATTGTAACGGATTTGAGGGAGAAGCAGATGCTGGAATAGTGTTTCTAGGTAATATTTCCCAAGACCATATGGATGAATTTTCATATATGCTGGATGAATTGCCGCCATTATTTCAAGAGACGGCCCTCTTGGATAGAATTCATGGATTTATTAAAGGCTGGGATATACCAAGAATGAATGACAATTTGAAACTTACTGGTTGGGCTTTAAATTCTGAATATTTCTGTTCGATAATGCATGCTTTGCGTGATGACGCTTCTTATCGAACAATTGTTGATAGACTGATTGAAGTTCCGGAAAAGGCTGATACACGAGATACTGAAGCAGTTAAAAGGATTGCAACAGCTTATTTAAAATTGCTATTCCCTGATGTTAGAAAAGTTACTGACATAAAGGAAAATGAATTTAAGGCTTATTGTTTAAAACCAGCTATAAAAATGAGAGACATCGTAAGAATGCAGCAAGCTATGATTGACAAAGAATATAAGGGAAAAGACATCCCTACTTTTAAAGTGAATAAATATGAAGAATGATAAAAAAATAAGTTGTGTATCTTGCCATAAAGAGAATTTGGACAAAGATACAATTGCGTTAAATAAAAAACTTTTAGGCAAGAATATTGAGAATTTTTATTGCATGTATTGCTTGGCCGATTATTTAAATACTACCATCGAAGATTTGCAAGATAAAATTGAAGAATTTAAAGAGGAAGGATGCACATTATTTCAATGAAAGAACTGATTTATGCTGATAATGCTGCGACGACAAAACTCGATCCAGCAGCTTTTGAGGCAATGAAAGATTATTTCTTCAATGATTATGGAAATGCATCTCAACCATATTCATTTGGACGTAGAGCCAAGAAAGCTTTGAAAATTTCTAGAGAAATTATCGCTAAATGTATAAATTGCAAAACAAGTGAGATTTTTTTTACATCAGGTGGAAGTGAAAGCGATAATTGGGTTTTGAAGTGTTTTGGTAACACGAAGAAAAAAAGAGTCATCATTACTTCGGAAATTGAACATCACGCTATATTGAATTCATGTGAGTCGATACGCGATTCATTAAATGAAATCTTTTATTTAAGAGTGGATAAAACTGGATTGGTAGATAAAAATCAATTAATAGAAATATTAGAAAAATATAAAGATTTTGATGTACAGATCTTGGTTTCCGTTATGATGGCAAATAATGAAATTGGAACAATTGAGCCTATTAGAGAACTAGCAGATATTACACATAAGTATGGAGGCTATTTTCATACCGATGCTGTTCAAGCTGTTGGTCATATAAATATCGATGTTAGAGATTTAGATGTTGACTTCTTATCTGCCTCTTCTCATAAGTTCAATGGTCCAAAAGGCATAGGTTTTTTATTTGTTAAAAATGGTTCACCAATAAGTAGTTTTATAGAAGGTGGTGCTCAAGAAAATAATCTTAGAGCAGGCACCGAGAATGTCGCATCTGTAGTTGGGATGGCTACCGCATTGGAAAATAACTGTATTAATTTATTCGATAATCAAAATAAACTTCTTGCAATTGAAGAAGAACTGATTAATCAGCTAATCAAGTTAAAACTAGATTTTATTAGAAATGGCAATGTCAACCATTTACCTGGAATTGTAAATTTATCTTTTAAAGGGCAGGATGGTGAAATGCTCTTACATAGAATGGATTTAATGGGGGTTTTGATTTCAACTGGGTCAGCATGTGATAGTGTAAATACTCAAGTTTCTCACGTTATTAATGCGATTAATGTCCCATCAGATTATCAAAAAGGAACGATACGAATTAGTTTTGGTAAATACAATTCTATTGAAGACGCTGATTCGATTGCAAAGTTGCTTAAATTGATAGTTTTAGGTAAGTAATTTAAACAAGGAAAGGTAATAACAATATGAACCAAGAAAAAAGACAGAGGATTATTTGCATATCCTAAGAAAAGAATGCAAAACATTAGAAGAGATTGAAGAACGTGCTTTCGTTTATTCAATCGTTGCTTCTAAGCTGCAATCAATGCAGCTTAAGGAAGCCCTAAACTATCTGATTAAGTTAGGAAACTTCCAGCTGAAGTCGATAACCAACCTTCAAGATGACAGATCATGTTTATCTTATAGAACATTCCAGAGATATAAGAATCATGTAATAAACAATCCATCTAAGTTTGTTATTGCTGCGATATGCATATCCATGCAGCTGCCACTTGATATTTCTCTTATCTTATTTCGTTGTGCAGGGTTAATCTTAAC
>CAVFXI010000041.1:0-7991 GCA_963626345.1 Gemmiger formicilis
AAATTTCATCTAATAATAATTTTCCTATATGTTCATGAAGATGATCTTTACTTACGTAGATGGATAAGTCTACAGTTTTTCTATATGCACTTCTTTCATGAAAAATATCTAAATATGCGTAACCTACAATTCCTTTATTATCATCTTCCATAACAATATAAGGGAATTTACTTGATATTCTATAACATCTTTCTTCAAATCGACTTAAAATAAGTTTTTCTTCTTCAAGTGTGTAGCATGTATTTTCAATATAAAAATTATAAATTTCTAAACATTTATTAATATCTTCGATTCTTAATTCTCTAATCATCATAATTGCTCCAGTTATTAATCATGCTATAAAGTTTAATCTATAAATTTAATAAAGACTAATAAAACTTATATTTCACATTTTGGTAATTTAAAAAATATTTATACTACCAGCCTTAATAAAGTATTGCATTACATATATAATAAATAAGTAAGGGATGTTTCATTATGAAAACAACAAATTTCAGTATTAGATTAGATAAAGATTTAAAAAAACAAGTTGAAAAAATATATAACGAGTTAGGAATGAATCTTGAAACTGCTATTAATGTTTTTTTGCAAAAATCTGTTGCAGTCGGTGGTTTTCCATTTGATGTGAAATTAGAAGAACCAAATATGGAAACTTGTCTTGCACTTTTAGAGGCAGACGAAATTACAGACAATCCCAACATTAAAAAATACGATGTTGAAGAAACGCTAAAAAAATTAAAAAATAGTTAATTTAACAATTTGTTTTGTTTATAAAGGTTATTAGATTAAACTTTACTTTTCATATATAGAAAAAGAGGACAATTTGTCCGCTTTTATAAAAAAATAGCAGCCATAATTTGGTTGCTATTTAAAGTCTTTTTTGGTGCTCCCAATCGGAATCGAACCGATACAGTATCGCTACCACTAGATTTTGAGTCTAGCGCGTCTACCAGTTCCGCCATGGGAGCAGCACAAATATTCTACTTGCTTTTAAGATTTTTTTCATTAGTTTTATTATCTAAAAGATAATCAAGTCTTAAATTATTTCCTTTCTTTAATAAATAAAAAGAAGAAATAAGAATAATAATGCCTATAAATATTAGCCCTATTGAGATCCATGTAACAAGATCATTATCCTTAATTATAAAAGGGAAAATAAATCCAAATAAAATAATTAATATCCCTATACCTAGAAGAATAAAACCTTTGATGTAAATTTTTTTATAATTTTTGTCTTTAGTATTCATATTAATTTGGTGTTGGAGAAGGGAATCGAACCCTCACTTCGTGAGAACTCGGCTTCTGAGACCGAGGCGTCTACCAGTTCCGCCACTCCAACAGTAATTAATATTATAAATATTTCTAAAACTTTATTAAATTACTTTAAATATTTTAGAAAAATAAAAACTTGTAATTCCATTAAAATATAAAAAATGCGAATAGTTTATGCTAATCATTTTAAATTGATTTTTGCTATAATTACGTGGTAGAAAGAAACCAGTTAAAATTATGGAAAACAAGATTTTAGAACTTAAAAAACTTATAGATGAAGCAAAACATATTGTCTTCTTTGGAGGAGCTGGAGTTTCAACTGAATCAGGAATTCCTGATTTTCGTAGTGAAACTGGACTTTATAAATTAAAAAGTAAATATGACGAACCTTATGAAGTCATGTTATCTCATTCATATTTTGTTAGAAATACCGAAACTTTTTATAAATTTTATAGAGAATTCATGATAAATACTGAAGCAAAACCTAACTTTGCTCACTATTATTTAGCTAATTTAGAAAAGAAGAAAGATGTAACAATAATCACACAAAATATTGATGGTTTGCATCAAATTGCTGGAAGTAAAAATGTCATTGAACTTCATGGATCAATTCATCGTAATTATTGCACACATTGTATGAGACTTTTTTCATTAGAAGATATATTAAAAATGGATAATGTGCCAATTTGTCCAAATTGCAAAAACATTATTAAACCAGATGTAGTTTTATATGAAGAGCCATTAGATGATAGAACAATCACTAAAGCAATGATTGCTTTAAGTAGCGCTGATTTATTAATAGTTGCTGGTACTAGTTTAAATGTTTATCCTGCTGCTGGTCTTATAAATTACTTCTATGGAAATAATATTGTTTTAATTAATAAAGACCATTTATCTTTAAGAACAAACATCAAACTTGAAATCAATGACAAGGTTGGCGAAGTCTTTAAAGAAGTTGATAAATTAGATAAGGATAACAAATAAAAATGGAAAGAAATATATTATTGTTTTTAATACCAAAAGTTCAGGTTGAATATGTTTTAAATACTTATACAATCCGCCAGGTTATTGAAAAAATGGATTACCATCACTATAGTGAGATTCCAGTGCTTGATAAAGATGGAAAATATATTGGCACAATTAGTGATGGCGATATTTTAAGATATCTTAAAAAGTATAAATTAGATTGGGAAGAAACTATGGTCGATAAAATTTCAGGAGTACCAACTCTTCATCGTATCGAACCAATTCAAATCAATAAAAATATGATGGATTTAGTCGAAATCATTGTACGTCAAAACTTTGTTCCTGTAATTGATGATCGAGGAAACTTTATAGGTATTGTTACAAGAAAATCAGTTATCGAATACATGCGAAAAAATTTGAAAGATTAATTAAAATCTTTCAACAAAACCATATATGAGAATTTACTGCTCATATATGGTTTTTATTTGATGCAGCCAAAATAATTTCATTCGTGACCAATAACAAAAAGATACAAAAAAGACTTCAAATTAATGAAGTCTAATATTTTTATAATGTTCCGAAAATTCTATCTCCAGCATCACCAAGACCTGGAAGAATATATCCGTGTTCATTGAGTTTTTCATCAACAGCTGCGATATAAATTTCAGTTTCTGGGTGTTCTTTTAAAATCTTATCGATACCTTCTTTGACACCAACTAAAGCAAGAAGTCTAATATCTTTATATCCTTTTTTCTTAAGTTGAGAAATAGCATCACAAGCACTTCCACCAGTTGCAACCATTGGATCACAAAGTAATACAAGAGGATTGTCTACATGTGGTAATTTACAGAAATATTCAACTGGTTGTAAAGTTTCTTCATTTCTATATAAACCAATATGTCCAATTCTTGCGTTTGGCAACATATTAACAACACCATTGCTCATTCCAATTCCAGCTCTTAAAATTGGAACAATAACCAAATCCTTATCAAGTTTAATCTTATCAATTTCACAACCTGTAGGGGTTTTAATTTTACCATTTGAATGAACTTTTAAGTCCTTAAAAACCTCATAAGTCATTAAACTAGAGATTTCATCAAGTAATTGTCTAAAATCCTTACTTTTTGTGCTTTCATCTCTCATCTTATTGAGCTTCATATTGATGAGTGGATGATCTACTACATGCAACATATTTCCTATCCTCCATTTTTTCTTGAAATAACTTTACTATTATTTCTAATTTTTTCAATAAAAAAGGCATAAATTTAAAAAATAAATGCCTTATTTACCCATCTTTTTTGCTATCACTATTTGTAATAGCTTTTGTACGTGGTGTTTCATCGCTTTTAGCAGCGCTATTTACAGGAATTTCGTTTCCAACATACATATGACGTTTTATATCATATGTAAGTTCACCAACTTTATTTTTAATCTTACTAGCAGCAAGTTCAGTTTGTTGTTCTATCCATGTTTTTGAACGAATTTTTCTATTTCCTTTTTCGGCAACAATGTTATTTTGTAATTTAACAAAATCAACAATAAATTTATGCTTCTTAGCAATACCACTAACTTTACTTGCAAGTTTAACTGAATTAACAATATCAATTACTAATATACCTGCATAAATT
Organism: Gemmiger formicilis; assembly: GCA_963626345.1. GTDB lineage: Bacteria > Bacillota_I > Bacilli_A > RFN20 > CAG-826 > Onthovivens. The sequence goes on from CAVFXI010000041.1 coordinate 3,867, forward strand.
CCTAAGAAGAAAGTTAATCCCCAGATGTGTCTTGTAAAGAAACCTAAAAGAGCTAAAACATAAGGTTGAATAAAGAACCAATATGCTGCTCCAGCAACTAACCATAAAAAGGAAAACAATGGGCAAATAATACCCATAATATTCCCTTTTAATGTACTATAATCCCATAATTTAATTCTGAATCCTTTAATAAATATAAGACCTGCTAAAAATTCAAGCAAAGTCATTCCTAAACCAATAAGTACTATCGCAATAATCGATGTATACCAAAAATTTAATGACCCTTGTGCATTAATATCGCCTATTACACTATAATAAGGAGGAATAGCTTCTCCATTACAAATATATTTAAAACAAAGATAACAAATTAAATATAGTAAACAAAGACCGAACCCATAAAGTGGTAAACATGGTCCTTTTAAAAATCCAGGATTGGTCCACTTCTTTTGAGTAAAAATTCTTCTAAACAAAATTTCAAGAATCCATCCTAAAAAAGATCCTATAATAAATAGATACAAAAAAGACAAGAATATTCCTAATGGACCATTAGGATTAATTTCTTCTGTTAAAACTATCAATTTATTCATACTTCAAACATTTTATATTTTTTAGTCCTAAATTGAAACTAAAAAATTATTAAAATCAATAGGTCGCAAAATAACGCGTTATATAGTTGTTTTTCATTGTTGAAAGTATTTTTAACCGCTATTAATCAACTTTAGTTCACATGTGACATTTTCAAAAAAGAGTTAAAAACGTATATCAAATTTTTAATTTTACAAATCAATTTTAGTTTCAAATTCTTTTAAATTTTCAAAAAAATCATCTCTTAAATTAGGGCTTAAAAAGCCTTTCTTTAATTTAGTAATTTTTGGGTATCCCCAAATATAAAATAAACCCCTTGGTCCAATCCATTCTTCAAATTTTGTATCATGATTCAAAGCATATAATGTTGATAATGATGCTTTGCTTGGTGAAATAAATATTAATTTCATTAAAGGCATAATCAACCTATCAAAATATTTTGAAAATCCGCCTCTAGAAGATGAAAATAAAGTAGTTGCACTTGCTCCAGGATGTACTAAAACCATATCAATTCCTGCTTCTTTTGCTTTTAATGTTGCTAAAATCATCGCTATTTTTGTCTTAGCATATTTTTGAGTTAAATTCTTTTCTTGATCAAAATTTAAATCATCAAACTTTACTTTTTTAAGGTTAACCCAAGTAGTAGAAATGCTACATTGATTAATAATTTTGCCTTTATTTTTGTTTATCACAGGAAGAAGTTCTTTAGTTAATAAATATTGCCCATAAAAGTTAATACAAAAGGTTCTTTCAACCCCTTCTTCATTCTTTAAAATAGGAAGATGATAAACTCCCGCATTGTTTATTAAGTATTTAGGATTATATTTTTCTAAAATTGATGCAACTTCTTTAATTGATTTTAGATCAAACAAATCTAAATGCTCAATATAAATTGTTGCACTAGGAATTTGCTCAAGTATTTTGTCTTTTAAGCTCTTTGCTTTATCGATATTTCTAACAGCCATAACTACTTTAGCGCCAGAATAAACTAAATAATAAGTAATAAAATAGCCAATTGATCCATCAGCACCAGTTACAATCGCTAAATCACCATCAAGCCTTTTAACATTTTTATCAATCCATTTTTTATATAACTTCATTTCTTTTTAATCTCCTCATATCTTTCATCAATCTCATTAAAGCTTTTAATAAAACACTTATAAAAACCTTTTGACTCATCAGTAATATAAGGAAGCTTTAAACCATTATTATTTTCAATATTCTTAAAGTCATATTCTCCATTAACACGCCATTTATCGTATAAACCAATTTTAATTGCATTTTTAGGGCAATAAAAACTACATCTCATGCACATTAAACATTTTCTACCAAAGATGTATTTGTCATTTTTGAATTTGATATTATGCATAGGGCAATTATCCATACATTTATGACATTTAATGCATTTTGTATAATCAATTTTATAAAACAAAGAGTTAATAGGCCCTCCCAATCTTTGAAGAGTATAAAACCTACTAATTAGTTTTAAGTATAAAGGTTCATTAATTATTGATGCCTCATTATTTAATAAATCATAAACAATAATGTCTAATTGCTTATCAAGATAATTTAGAATTTCTTTAACAAAAGCATCATCAAATCTAAAATGAATTGTGTATGGCATTACAATATGATATTCATTTTTGACTTCACATTTTTGCTTTTTTAATATACTTAAAATTACTCTACTTGAAGCATCATTATACTTTAAAGTTTCTCCACTATTTTTATAAATAAAATATCTTTTTGATGATAAAAATCTAATCTTTTTTAAATATTTATTGAAAATATTTGGCGAATTAAAAGCATAAATTGGATAGCCTAAACCAATAATATCATAACCATTTAAATCTATAATTTTGGTATCAATATTTACTTCGATTGTATCAACAAAATAGCCAGCTTTAATAAGTTTTTCTTTTAGCGCATTAGTAACATATCTTGTGTTATAAGTGCCAGTATAATAAATTAGTAAAACTTTCATACTTACTTTTTGGTATTTGTCGTCTTATTAGAACCAGTTGTGGTTTTCTTAGCGCCACTGCTACTCTTATTCACACTTGAACTATTTGTTGTCATAGATGATTTTGATGATGTCGAACTTGATTTTGTTGAATTCGTAGATGCTTTAGCATTGCTCTTGTTCGACGTTTTCTTCTTTTTTACGCTTCTTTTTTTCTTCTTATTTGATGCACAAATCATACTGATTATAAAAGACAACAATACTAATGCAGCAATAGCATAATATGGATAATATTTTGGGTTTGTTAAATCTTCATACCAAGGAATTTCTTTTTCGTCAGGAGTTACAGGTGTATCAGGATTTTCTGGTTCTTTGGGCGTATCAGGATCAGTTGTTTTATCACCTACTTGACTTGGATTGGCTTTTGAAATTCCAATATCAAAAGTTTTAAAAGCTATATCAGCCCAACTTGGATAATCAATAAATGGATTACGATTATTTTGTAAAACTGTATAAACAAGATTATTTCTATGAATTTCATGATCATCAACTGGATCTAAAACATTCCATTCAAGTAAATCAGAAAGTATTCCATATTCACATGGATTATTCTCGGTTTCAGCAGCAGTAATCGTTGTTTTATTTGTGTAAACATCAGTTGGTGTGTCGCTTAGTTTTAATGCTGGCGAATTATTTAGTGTTGCATCATATGTGTGATATCTTGCAGCCATATAAAATATACTTCTAGCAATATCACCTTTATCTTTATCCATTGGTTCATAAACTGGAATACCATCTTTATTAGCTCCTAGATAACCAGTAACTTTCCCACTAATTGATGAAGTAATTGCTGTTGCTGTATCTTTATTTGCAACATTTCCATATGGATAATTATTGTGACCTTGTTGATTATTCTTAGCTTCTCCCATATGAAGGTTATGCATATCAGTTGCTGCTAAAGGTAAAAAAGAATCATCGTTTTTATTTCCAAAACCATATGATTTTGGAAATACATGTTCTCTATTAACATTATTTCCTGGCTTATTTGCTTTTATAAAAGTAAATGATTCATCATATAATGGCAAACAAATTACGTTATCTCTTTTCCAATTTTGATTTGTAATTTCTTCTTCAGTTAAAGGATCTTTTTCAAAATCTCTATCAAATAAAACATAATAGTCCCAGGTAGTTCCGCCATTTGTTTTTGAAACCTCTTTTTGTCCAGTTTTTAAAATAACTTCTAATGATGAAAGTAATTCTTCTCCGCTTATACCTTCATTTAAGTCTTTATAATATTCTTTAACTTCTTCAGTTGTATAATCTTTAAATTTTCCTAAATCAGTTGAAGATTCATTGTTAGCTAATGGTTTATATGCACTTATTGATGCAAGATTATTTAATAAAAATACGCTTGATATAATAATAAAAATTCTTTTCATAGATTAAATTTCTTTCTATGAAATATTTTATCAAATATTGTTAACGAAAGTTATTAATAAATGATTTTTTTATATTTATACAAAATTCATTCGATTAGATGCTTACTTCGGCAATTTCGACATTGCTATGTTGAAACT
>CAVFXI010000042.1:0-5943 GCA_963626345.1 Gemmiger formicilis
CTAAATTGCATGAAGACGGCTACATCCACATTCATGATTTGGATGCCTATGGATTGACCTATAATTGCCTAACTTTCGACATATTGAATGCATTTCCTTATTCTCAATTTGAGGGTTTAGATGAAGTTTCGACAATCATTTCCGTGTTTGATTTTTTAAAAGAATTGCTTTCTAAAATGGGAAATGAGCAAAGTGGTGGTATGGCATTCGCCAATTTCGACATCGATTTCGCAAAGATTTTCACGAAATTGAATGTCTCATACAAAAACCATGAAGACGTATTCAAGGCGTCGATAAGATCTTTGGTTATTTGGTGTAATAACGTTCATACAAGAATGGGTCAGACAAGCTATTATGTAACATTCAATCTTGGACTAGGCACAAACGACTTTGAAAGATTCTTGACTCATACCCTTATTGATGCTTTCTATAACGCAGGTGAACTTGTCTATAAGCCAAATATCGTATTTAAGGTTCATAAAGGAATTAACAGATTCCCTCAAGATCCAAATTACGATTTACTCACAGAAGCTTTGCTTTGCACAGCTAAGAAGATGATTCCTACATATTTGCTTTGTGACTGTGAAGAAGATAAATATGTTGACCCTTATAAATTATCTATCATGGGTTGTAGAACAAGAGTTGTAGATAATCTATTCGGTGATAACGGTGCGATTGGAAGAGGAAACATAGACAACATCTCAATCAACCTTCCTAGAATTGCCTTAGAATCTTTAACACTTTCAGAAAACGTAAATGAAAGATTTGCGTATTTCAAAAAGAGATGGTTAGAAATAGCATGCGATACGAAGGATATTCTCATTGATAGATTTAATAAAACCTGCGACGCAGACATTACTTTGTTTCCTACAAATAGAGAATTCAAACTAGTGAGAGAGGACATTAATCAAGTTGGATTGAAAGAGACTCTTAAAAACGGCACTCTCTCAATCGGCTTTATCGGCTTGTCTGAAACGATTGAAATCATAACTGGATCAAAGTACTGGGAATCAGAAGAAAATTACAATTACGCATTGGATTTAGTTACCTTTATGAGAGATTATGTGGACTCTTTGAAAAAAGAATATAACCTCAATTTCTCATTGCTTGCAACAAGCGGAGAATTGATAAGTGGACGATTCGTTGATTTAGATATGAAGTCATTCAACCATTCTGTGCTAAAAAAAGACTATTACACGAATTCGTTTCATGTAGATGTCGATAGCAAATTGCCAGCTTATAGAAAATTAGAGATAGAAGGACCTTTCCATAAATTATCTAACGGCGGATCGATTTCCTACGTTGAACTATCGGAGGCTCCATTCGGAAACGCGGAAGGACTAGATGAATTAGTCGAAATCGCGACAAAATCAGGCGTCCATTACTTAGGATTTAATTTCCCTAAGGATGTTTGCAAGGAATGTGGTACTGACGGAACATTCGATAAATGCCCTAAATGCGGAAGCCACCATATCACAAGAATAAGAAGAGTAAGCGGCTATTTAGAAGTTCAAGACTTTTTCACAAAAGGAAAAATGAACGAAAGCAAAAATAGAAAGGCAAACTGATAGTGAAAATTTATTATATTTCAGACACACATCTTGGAGATCAAAGGGTATTCAATAAATGCTCAAGACCATTCAAAGATTTAGATGAACTTGAAAGAACCGTTGTCCGTAATTGGAACGCGAAGGTAAAAGAAGACGATGTCGTTTATGTTTTAGGAGACATAGCCGAAGACGATTATGTTAAGGCTATCGATGTTTTTAAGAATCTTAAAGGTCACAAACATCTAATCGTTGGAAATCATGATTTAAAACGCTTGAAGGATATAGAAGTTTCTGGCGTCTTTGAATCAGTAAAATTCATGGATTTGATTGAAGACAACGGCAGAAAAGTTTGCATTTGCCACTATCCAGTCATGGATTGGATGGAGTTTTCTAGAGGCGGATATTTTGTCTATGGCCATATTCATAACAAGACCGAAAAGAACGATATTGCCTATAAGCAAATGAAAGAATATTTCAAAGATAAATTAGCGTTCAATGCCGGTGTAGATGTAACGAACTTTGAACCGGTGACATTGGACGAAATGATAAGATTAAAGGAGATGAATAAGGATGAACCATATATCAATTGAGGGAATGGATGGCGTAGGAAAATCTACGACATGCGAATTATTAGCTAAAAGACTCGGATACAAATTCGTTGAGAAGCCTCTTCATTATCTATTCGATGAGTCAAAAGAGAATTTTGACGAATATATAAGAATCCGCGATCAAGTAAATAAAAATCCGAATAGAGTATTCACTTCATGGTTTTACGGACTTGGAAGCATATACATGTATGAGAAATTCAAAGATGAAAACATCGTTACTGATAGACACCTAGCATCGAATTACGCTTGGAGCGGGTCTGATGATAATGGTGAGGTTTATAATCTTCTAATTAAGAAACTTGGAACCCCGAAATTAACTGTCATTTTATATTCTCCTTCTGAAACGATTGTTCAAAGGCTGATTTCTAGAAATAAAAACGACAGTGACATAAAGAAAGCAAAAAAATCTGAATTCATATACCAAAGAATGATTGATTTCTGTAAATCAAAGAATATGCCATTCTTGGTAATAGACACCTCAAACATGAAGCCGGAAGAGGTTGTAGATAAAATTGTTGAGGAGTTGAATAAGAATGCCTAAGTTAAGCGATTTGAGATTAAGCAAAAACATGAAATACACAGCTCTTTATGTAGCTATGCGCTTTTTTGAGCACGAGCCGAATGTATTTGAGAAAGAATACGATAACGGAGTAAAGATTGTTATAAATTTGGAGAATCAGTCTGTTTATGTCAATGATTCATTCGCCTTAGAATTATCAACTCATGAGTCGTTCGTGAAATTAGAATTTGTGAATAGATTGCTTTCTTTAGGCTATTCTCTTGATGATTTCTCGCTAAGAGAGAACGGAGCATCGTTCAAAGGCTATGATATCGTTTTCTATGTTTGGGATGATACGATTGACGTATTTAACTCCCCTAATATGACCGTCAAATATAAATCTAGACTTGTAAGTGGCGTCCTTGAATATAAGTGTGAGATAAAGAATGCTGATGTTTATCAATATGGATTGTTCGAATCGAAAAACGAACAACCTATTTTAAGGAAGAAAAACAACAACAATTACAGTAATCCTGATTTTGAAATTGAAGAGAACAGGGTCATGAGATATCTAGGGCATTCTAAGAAAGTTATCGTGCCAGATGGCATTGAAGAACTGGAATCATCATCATTTTGGGACAATCAATTTATAGAAGAAGTTGTACTTCCCGATTCATTGACAAACATGGGCGGAGACACATTCTACAATTGCAAGAATCTAAAAAAGATAAATATCCCTAAGAATGTCTCTTTGATGGGAAACAATCCTTTTGCAGGCTGCCCAAATATTGTCGTTTCAAATTATTCTCCATTCTTTGTAATGGAAAACGGAACACTCTATACCGCCGATAAGAAGACGTTGATCTATTGTTCGATTATAGGCGATGAAGATGAATTCATAGTTCCAGAAGGCGTCAAGGTTATCTGCAAACACACATTTTTCCTATGCGATAGATTCAAGAAGATAACTTTGCCTAAGTCGCTAGAGAAGATGGAGAATAATCCTTTTTCTGGATGTTCTAAACTTGAATTAATAAACAATTCCAATGCTTATTTCATTCAAGATGATGTTATTTATAATGGTTTTAAAACCTCAGTGGTGGGCACATTAAATAAAATCAAAAGCGACAATCTTGTTTTATTAGATGGAATTAAAACAATAAACAGAAATTCATTTTGGAATTGCAAAGGAATCAAGCGTATTGTTTTCCCAAAATCGTTAGAAGATATCGGATACAATCCATTTGTTGGTTGCAGCAATATCCATTTCGAATCCCACACCCCTTATTATAAAGTTATTGATGATGTCTTATATAACAAGGATCAAACTAAAATAGTTTGTTATCCTTCATGGAAGGCTATCGGCGATGTAAAGCTTCCTGAATCAGTGATCATTCTTGAAAGAGGCGCTTTCTCAGGTTGCTCAGAGATGACATCGATTGCTCTTCACAATGTTAATATTATTAATAAATCATGCTTCACGAATTGTTCTTCATTAAAGAGCGTTTATTGCAGCGATCTCATAACTTATATCGGAGAATGGGCTTTTGCTTATTGTTCAAGTTTAGAAAAAGTATCCGTTCTCAAAGACACTATAGTTGATAATAACGCGTTTTCTAATTGCCCTGCTAAGTTAGAAGTTAGAAATGAACGAACAAACTATGTCATAGAATCAGAGAATCTATATACCTTAAAAAGCATGCAAAAAGCATACAAAGGTAAGATTGATTCCATCTTAATAGATCCTCCTTATAACTCACATATCGATTATATAGGTTACAAGGATTCGGATTATGATGAGGGATACCATGTATTTATGAGAGAAAGAATCATTCTCTCAAAGGACTTGCTTTCAAATAAAGGCTTCCTAGTCATCAATATTGATGAAGGCGAAGCCAATAATTTATTTGAAATCTGCAAATCGATATTTGGAGATGAATTGGTCTCTTTACATAGATGGAAAAAGAAACATGAATTCTTTGACATAAATAGAGTAGTGCTAAATCCAAATAAGAAACAAACAGATTATGAATTCATAATCATCGCTAGAAAAACCGAAGAATCTGAATTCAATAAAATCCATCAGCCATATATTAAAAATGGTGTATTGGAGGAAAAAGAAGGGACAATCCCTGAAACGTTTGATTGCTTTGGCACAACTTCATCAGCTAAAGATGAGATAAATGAAATCTTTGGAAGAAGAGATTATTTCTCGACTCCTAAACCCGTTAAGTTAATGAAAGAATTGATCAGAGCAACTACAAATAAGGATTCCATTGTTATGGATTACTTTGCTGGTAGTGGAACTGTGGGACAAGCGGTAGTGGAATTAAATAGAGAAGACGATGGGAATAGAAAGTTCATTCTTATTTCCAATAATGAATCTAATATTTGCAAGAATGTTACTGTTAAAAGAATGTTACAAACAAAGTCTAAGTTTGAGGTGTTGGATTAAAAGATTGCTTAAAAGAACAATACCATTCCAATTAATGCTAATGCCAGCAAACTACATGGAATTAAGCTTAAAATTGAATATCTAAGAAACTTGTGTTTCTTTTTGCATATTTTAGCATTTGTTTTGATTTGGTTGAAAAAAATGGACTCATCTGAATAAAAACAAGTGCTATTTTTTTTGAAATCAGCATAGTCCATTTCACATAAATCCATATAGTAATTGACATTATTTTTCTTTTCTTTGCTTTGTCTTGGAAAAATAACTAATACTGAAAATAAAATAGCAACCAATAAAGATAAAATAAATAAAATATAAATTATGGCAAATGATAATAATTTAGGAAGACAGTTAGAATATTCTTTTAAATTATTTAGTAATGTTAGGGATAATCCAAATACAATTCCAATTACGGATATCAAAATACCCGCTTTGCTATCAAATGAATTAATTTGAGAAAGAACGCCATTTAAAATTTCTTTGTTATTTTGTATATTATCAATGTTTGATTTTTCTTCTTTCATTTATTCATTCCTCCATTAATCCAATTATTGAAATCTGAATAGACCATATCGCAGTTCCAAACATTTTCATTTAATTTTTGCGAATATTTACTGGTACAATAAAATTTATATTTATGATTTTCATTTGCGTCAAATTCTTTTATATTTGTGTAAAAACATTCGCTCATTACTATTGGATTAAAACCATCTGTGTTTCCTTGCGATGATAATTTACATGCATCAATTACTGCGTCGCCAATCCATATTAGATCATTAATGCCTGAACCTTTTTTACCAGCTTTAATTATTAAATCTTTAGAGCATACTAGCC
>CAVFXI010000043.1:0-4647 GCA_963626345.1 Gemmiger formicilis
CCTTCATCAAAAGCCATAACAACAAATTTCATTTTTTCATTATGAACAACATCCATATTAACAATCTTTCCTTCTTGATATGGAACAAGGTCCTTTAATTTAAAAATTTCTCCAGGTTTAATAACACTATTCATAAAATCTTCCTTTCTTATAGAAATTTCTATATAAATACTATTTGTATTTGTTCTAACTCCCATTGGTGTATTAATTAACGTAATAATAGATTCATTTGTTTTAACTAATTTATTAAATCCGCTTCTACCATACACTTCAATAGAACCATCTAAAACAAAGATGAATTTATGATAAGGATATATTTCAGCGCTAATATCTGTATCTTTTGCTAACGAAAAATATGTAATATCATTTTTATCGCTATAAATATTCTTAGATATAGTACAACCAGGTACTACCATATTCTCTTTAACTATTGAAAATACTTCGCCAACTATTTCTTTCATAAAATCACCATAATGTTTATAGCACATTTTTCATAATAATCAAATTTTGATGCTTTCAATATTAGTGTTATAATTTACAGGTCAAAAATAAAAATTCGAGTATTGGATTTTTAATTGACTAATTGATATTCATTTGATATATTATTTAAGCACGCGTATATCGTGTATCGTGTGGATGTTTAGCTCAGTTGGGAGAGCATCGCCTTTACACGGCGGAGGTCGTGGGTTCGAGCCCCTCAGCATCCACCATTAAAAATATACGAAAGTGTAACTTCGCTGGAGAGGTAGCAAAGAGGCTAAATGCGGAAGACTGTAAATCTTTTCCTTCGGGTTCGGCGGTTCGAATCCGCCCCTCTCCACCATTAAGTTGTTGGGGTGTAGCCAAGTGGAAAGGCAACAGACTTTGACTCTGTCATACACTGGTTCGATCCCAGTCACCCCAGCCATTTACAACTATGATCCACTAGCTCAGTCGGTAGAGCACTTGACTTTTAATCAAGGGGTCTGGAGTTCGAGTCTCCAGTGGATCACCATTTAACTTAAGATGCTCGAGTGGCGGAATAGGTAGACGCGCAGGACTTAAAATCCTGTGGCAGTTGATGCCATACCGGTTCGATTCCGGTCTCGAGCACCACAAAGTATTTAATTGAGCATTTTACCTAATGCTCTTTTATTTTATTTAAAGCATTAAAATTGATTTATTAAAAAGGTTAATTATAATTATGGCTATGACATACGAAGAAACTATTAAAAAGATTAATGAAACCCTTGATAAAGTAAGACCATTTATACAAAGAGATGGAGGAGATGTTGAACTTGACTCATTTGAAGATGGTATTGTTTATTTAAACTTCACTGGCGCATGCCAAGGATGTTCTTTAATTGGTAACACCCTTGAAAGTGGGGTTGAAATAATCCTTATGGAAGAAGTCCCAGGAGTCAATGCTGTTAGACTTGCTAGCGATAAGGAATACATTAAGGAAGCAATTAAGATTGCTGAAGAACAAAAAGCTAGAGAAGAAGCTGAAAAATTAGAAAATAAAAAAGACCAAAAATAACGATTTGGTCTTTTTTATTTCATTCATGGTCAATAAAAAATCATATATGATTTTTGAAATTGTTTTAAAAATTATAATAGAAAATTATCTTTGCTATTAATTACTAAATAACCTTCGCGGTTATAAACATCTTCACGATTATAAAGAATTCTTTCCCCATTTGGTTTCAATACAAAACCACCAGCCTCTTCAACAATAATTTGGAAAGCCGCAGTGTCCCATTCTTTTGTCCCATCATTCAGTCTATAAGTAATTTCAGCTTTTCCTTCAGCAATATAACACGCTTTAATGCTACTTCCACATTTTTCAATGTGTTTAATTTTATCTCCATGCTTAATAGTCATGGCTTTTTCTTCATCGGTAAAATGGAAAACACTCGTTAAGCAAGTAAGATCTTCTTTTTTATCGTTAACATGGATTTTCATACTTGAACCATTACGTTTCACATATGCACCACTACCCTTGGTTGCGTAATAAATTACATTTTGAACCGGAATTGCTACAACTCCCAAAACTACTTCGTGTTTATAGGCTAGAGCAATATTAATTGTGAAACCATCATCATGAGCCACAAAATCTTTTGTGCCATCAAGTGGATCAATAATCCAAACATAGTCATTATTTAAACGACTCTTATCATCTGATTCTTCCTCGGTTAAAAATGCGTAATGAGAAAATTCCTTTTCAAGTTCTTCTCTAATCAATTTATCGCTTGCTTTATCTGCACTTGTAACTGGTGAATTATCTTCTTTTGTTTCAACCTTGAACCCATTATGATAATAATCAAGGATGACTTTCATAGCATCCTCAGCAGCTTTTAAAGCAGCATTTAATTCCTTTTCATAATTCATAAAACACAAACCTTTCTAGATAATAAAAGCTCACAATTAAGTGAGCTTTTTAATTTAAAATTTAAATTATTCAGCTTTTCCAATGCAACCAAAGACTTCACAATGTTCTTTAACAACATCTTTGATTCCTTGTTTTGCAGGTCCAAGAATCTTACGTGGATCGTAAATCTTTTCTGGATCAGTAGTTGCGCAGATTTCACGGACAAATTTAGCGAAACGTTGTTGACATTCAGTATTAACATTAATCTTGCAAGTTCCTCTATCAATAGCCATTCTTAATTGGAAATCTGGAATTCCACTACCACCATGTAAAACTAATGGAATACCAACTAATTCATTGATTTCTTCCATTTCTGGGAAACCAAGTTTTGGTTCACCATGATATGGGCCATGAACAGAGCCTAATGCAGGGGCTAAACAATCAATATGAGTTTCATCAACAAGCTTCTTACATTCATTTTTATCAGCATATAAAACACCTTGAGAAACGACATTATCTTCTTGACCACCAACATGACCAAGTTCAGCTTCAACTGATACATATTCACTTCTTGAATGAGCATATTCAGTAACTTCTTTAACAATTTTAATGTTTTCTTCTAATGGATGCTTACTTGCATCGATCATGACACTTGTAAAACCAGCATCAATAGCTTTTTTACAGCTTTCAAATGATGAACCATGATCAACATGCAATGCTACTGGAACAGTAATATTGTTGTCTTTAATATAACCTTTAACCATTCCGACAATAGTGTCATAACCACCCATGTACTTACAAGCACCTTCAGAAACGCCTAAAATAACTGGGCATTTTAATTCTTGACATTCATCAAGAATCGCGGAAGTCCATTCAAGGTTATTAATGTTAAATTGACCAACTGCATAATGACCTTCATGAGCTTTCTTTAACATCTCACACATATTTACTAATGCCATATATTTACTCTCCTTTATTAGTAACTAAATTTAATAATCAGATTCAGATGGTTCGCCATTAGAATCTTCATCGTCTTCGTTTTCACCTTCAGCTAAAGCATCTTTTTCATCATCATCATGTTCTTCAGCATCATAATTTTCTTTAGCTTCTTCTTCCATATCGCTATAAACATCATTCATATCAATATGAACTTTATCGTAGGTTTCTCTTTCTCTTAAACCCCAATCGTTATCTTTTAAATCTACAAAACGGCCATCAAGAGTAAGATTTGTATAAAATTGTGAAATTACCTTCTTCCCATCTTCTTCGCTCATTTCTTTGAGTTCTAAAACTTTACTAAATAAGTCTTTAAAATTCATCGATAATGGGCCATTTTTTAGGATGGAATAAGCAACATCGACCATTGATTCATTTTTATAATTTTCAGCCATAATTTCTCCTTTTTCCCGTCAATTATTATACTTTAAGCCTAAATAAAATACTATAAAATATAAAATATTTTATTTAATTCTACTAAGAGTTTCTTCTTTCCCCAAAATATTTATAATGTTGTACATTTCAATACCATGTTCAGATCCTGTTAAAGTGAGTCTTATAGGCATGTATAAATTTTTACCTTTGATACCTGTTTCATTTTGGATTGATTTAAAGATTGCTTTTACACCATCTTGGGATAAATCATTAGAATTATTGATTGCTTCTTTGAATTTGGCTAAAACTGTTTTACTTGATTCAAGACCCAATAATTCCTTTTCTTCGTCATTAAATTCATAAGTTGGATTAATAATTCCATTTAATAAAACCGATATTTCATGTCCGGTAGAGATTTCCTCTTTAAACATCAAAGAGATATTATCCAATTCTTCTTTAGAATATTCTCTTTTAAAATTTACTTCTTTCATGAATGGTTCGATGAATTCAAAGTATTTTTCATTTGTCATCGCCTTAATATATTGGGCATTTGTCCAAAGCAATTTCTTATTATCGAACATTGATGGAGATGATGAAAGTTTTTGAGGATCAAAAGCAGCAATTGCTTCATCTTTAGAGTAAATTTCTTTTTCCTTATCTGTTCCATCAATTTTTATATCAGGATTAAATCCAAGTAAAAATAAGAAATTGAAAATTGCTTCTGGAAGATACCCAAGTTTACGATATTCACTCATAAATTGAAGGATATCGTGATCACGTTTTGATAATTTCTTACCATTTGGATTTATGATAATTGTCATATGTCCAAATGCTGGAGCTTCCCAACCAAAATACTTATATACTTGAAGTTGTTTTGGAGTATTACTTAAATGCTCTTCACCTCTTAAAACATGCGTAATATCCAT
>CAVFXI010000044.1:0-3761 GCA_963626345.1 Gemmiger formicilis
GGCTTGCATCATCAGTTATTTGTATAAACACATCAAGTTCTTCTAGTGGTGGAACTACCACATCCTAAGGAGGAAAGCTATGGCAATTATCAAAGAACTAGAATCAAGCTATGGTGTATCTCCTTCTTATCATCGCGTAGTTTGCGTTTCTATTAATGCTTTAACGAAGAAGGCAACAATATGCGTTTCATCTTACATATCAAAGGATGCTCGTGACAAAGGATGCGATGCCATCGACACTTTAGATATCGAAACACCAGCAGAAGATTATGATTCATTCCTTGATGGGAATATCTACGAATGCGCCTATAAATGGCTGAAGGACAATGTAGAAGGATTTGAGGAGGCAGAGGATGATTAAGGATTTAATTTATAACGAAGGTGCGAAAATCAAAAGTATCGACAAAGGAGCGTTAACCACAAAAATAAAAGGCATGCTCAATAAGTACGAGGTGATGTTCATCTATTTTGGTGGATCCATCAGCTATGGGACATTCAATCCTTATAACTCTGATATTGATGTCATTGTCTTTATCAAAGGTTTCAATGGATGCATCCATACCGATTTGGACGAGTTCGACCTCTTCATCTTTGGCGAGAACTGCATCAAGGCAAGAGAAGAGCAAACTGATGAAGTTCACGAGTATGAGAGATTATTCATCGATGATATTTATTCATTAGACAAGACTCTAATCTATCTAAACAAGAAGTACGTAAATGAATATAACTCGTTTAAAAACTTTAAAGTGGAAGGCATCATGAAGAAGTACCTTAAAACGATCTATGACTATTTTATGTATCTTTACGTCGATAGCGAAAAACCAGTCAAGAGGTTCTATCACGTCATCAGAATCTATGGTCAATTCCAAAACTTCCTAAAGACAGGAACATTCAATCTCACCATGGACGATAGCTATCGCAATCTCATGATGGAGTTTAAAAACAACTACGACAAAGAACGTGGCAAGGAAATCTATGTTAGCGAGATACCTTCATATCTTGAAGAGTTCAGAAAATACATCGAGGAGGAAGGATAATGACAGAAAAAATAATAACAATTGCATCGGTTATAACAGCTCTTGGCGTCATCCTCGGTGCTCTTTTCAATGCCTATAGATGGTACTTAAAGAATGAAGAGCAGGACAAGGCTATCAAAGAAATCAAGAAGGAACAATCAATCTTAACTAAAGGTATCCTTGCTTGTTTAAAAGGACTTCACGAACAAGGATGCAATGGACCAGTTACACATGCGATTGAGGAACTGGAAGAACATATCAACGAGGAGGCACACAAATGAACGAAATATTGTTAAACATCTTAAGCGTGGTGGTATCAGCAGTGGTATTACCACTTATTAGTTTAATTGGTGCAAAGTTTGTAAGCTTTATCAACGCAAAGATTAATGATGAGAAAGCATCAAAACTATTATCAAAGGCTACTGAGATTGTTACAAATGCAGTTAGATCAGTATTCCAAACCTATGTAGAGGCTTTGAAGAAGAATGGGACATTTGATAAAGAAAGCCAGATATCTGCTTTGAACCAAGCAAAGACAATAGCTATTAGCCAAATGACTGACGAAGTGAAAGATTATATTTCTGCAACGTATGGTGATTTAGATAATTGGCTTAGTACCAACATCGAAGCTACAATCAACACGCTCAAGAACTAACCATAACCTCTGGGATTAATACTCCTGGAGGTCTTTTTTTATGTTTTTAAAAATATTTTTAGGAATTTTTGCCATTTCACGTCTATTTATATATGTAGGAGGTGATATTTATGGCAAGAAAGCTAAAAGTCTATTATTCATCAGGAAGCACTGAAGAAGTTCCAACAATCATACTTAAAGGCAAGTGGTTAGAAAAAGCTGGTTTCAATATTGGAGATTATGTGGAAGTAGAATGCAGTGGAGAAACAATAACTCTAACAAAAACTGAACCACCAAAAAACAAAGAAACATTGATTGATAGACTCAATAAACTTACGAAAAAACAGCGTGAAGAACTATTATGCATGATTGAAGAAAAAGAAAATTAATTTTTTATTTCCAAATTGTAGACAAAAGCCATTTCGTTGTGCTTAACTGGTAGTACAACAACTACTGATTATAACTTAGAACAATTAAAAGCACTTGGTTATAGTGATAGTGGTAAGTCAGAATATAAGTTTACAACTAGAAATGATCTCACAACTAATGCATACACAATTTCTAACCACACAAGTAAAACAACAACTGATGGTTCATTTACTTATGGATCAGTTAAAATCTTTGTTTGGTTTGATGGTACTGACAAAGCATGTTCAAATGCTCTATTTGATCAAAAATTAACATTCAACTTTAAATTTACAGTTGGTGAAGCAACTGAATAATTAACAATCTATACCCACTTAGGCTCATTGCTTAGGTGGGCTTTTTTACAATTAATTAATAACGTATAGGAGCATATGTGCAAAACACATAAATGTTTCAATGGCATCTTGATTTCAAAAACTTTCATCACTAAAATAATGGGCAAGAAAATCACATACGGCCTAAGTCATTCCCTTGGCTTATCCACGATGTCTTTTTCGCTATTGTCCCAAGAATACATTTTGGGATATCGCTCTTTTTAATATCTCAAAGGTTTCTTGTTTTTGTTTTCTCTAAAAAAATAAAAAAGAAAGGAGAAGAAAACAAGTATGAAAAACAAATTTAAGAAATCTAAGATTATCGTCCCTGCTTTAGCTTTAATCACAGCTACAACAGTCGCCAGTGTTACTGGTACTGTGGCATGGTTCACAGCTAATCAAACAGTTACTGTCAAAGGAACTAAATTTGCCGTTGCTAATCTTGAAGGTGAATTGAAGGTAAGTTCAAAAGCAGGAATAGGAACTAAACTCACTGACACTAGTGAAACTGATGGTTCTATTGAGGTATCTGCAACTGGTATGGCTGATGCTTCTTACAACGGAACTAATGTCTTCACAGATAAAGAAAACACTAATGGCTCAGCTACAGAATTTGTTCAAATTGATGATAATTGTCTTGCAGCTACAGGATATTATTATGCCGTCAGCTGGACTGAAACATTCAAAGTTGATTTATCCACTGGTCAAACTCAAGGAACCTCTTACAACATCTACTTCAATCCAAAGACAAGTAAGGGTACAGCTGTAACTGATCATAATACAAAACAAGCATTAAGAGTTTCTATGCAAGCTGGTACTGGTCCAAGAATTATCTTTGCACCATTCCAAACTGCAGCTTTAACTGCTTCTACTGGTTATGTCAAATCCACAACATCAAAAAGTAATTATGTTGAAGCTCAAGCTAATACCACATATTCATCTGATAATATCTATGCATTTACTACTGATGCAAAATGGACTTTGGCAAACGCTTCATCATCTACTGATGCCGCTAAGAGAATTGATTATCTTGGCACAACATCAACAAACGAGGGTGCTACTGTAACCACACTCGATGTCAAATTTGTGGCTTGGTTTGAAGGTTTAGACACTTCGACAAATATCAGTGAAAACGAAGATTTAGCCAATGTAAGTCTTGATTTAGGCTTCTATGCAAGAGCTGTTACCTCTGCCTAATTGATAATTTTAATTTAAAAATTTAACCTTTGAAAATAGGAGTCATAGGAATGTCCAATCTTATGGCTCCTTTCTTAATTAGACAATCCAATCCCGGTTTTCATAAACTTTCTTTTTATAAGGACCTAGGCTATACGTGGAGTGAATCAATAGGGCGCTCTTTGTCTAGGGGAA
>CAVFXI010000045.1:0-3191 GCA_963626345.1 Gemmiger formicilis
TCAAAATATAGTTATGTTGAAGAATTACTTTCAAAAGTTGCTGAAACATATAATTTTAAAGAATTCCGTACTCCAATTATGGAATATAGTGAATTATTTTTAAGATCAACTGGCGAAAGTAGTGATATTGTAAGAAAAGAAATGTATACCTTTGAAGATAAAGGTGGTCGTTCAATTACGTTAAGACCAGAAATTACCGCTGGAATCATGCGTTCTATGGTTATGAACAAAGTTTTTGCTATGCAAGATTTTCCAGTTAAAGCCTATTATGTTGGTCCATGTTTTAGATATGAAAGACCACAACAAGGTCGTTATAGACAATTCAATCAATTTGGTGTTGAAAGTGTTGGTGTAACAACTGTTTATCAAGATATTGAAGTTATTTTATTAGGTTATTATTGTTTAAAACTTCTTGGTTTTAAAAATGTTAAATTAAAAATTAATTCTTTAGGAGATAAAGAAACTAGAGAAAATTATCAAAATGCTTTAAGAGAATATTATGGAAAGCATCTTGATGAAATGTGTGAAGATTGTAAAGAACGTTATAAATTAAATGTTTTAAGAATTTTAGATTGCAAAGTTGAACATGATATTGAAATTAACAAAAATGCGCCTTCAATCGATGAATATTATTCAGAAGAAAGCAAAAAGTCATTTGAAATTATTCAAAATTTCTTAAAGGAAAATGAAATTGATTATGAAATTGATCATAATCTTGTTAGAGGATTAGATTATTATTCAGGTGTTGTATTTGAATATCACTATACTTCAAGCGAAGGTAAAGAATACGGTGCTTTAGGTGGTGGAGGTCACTATAACAATCTTGTAAAAGAATGTGGTGGTCCTGAACTACAGGGTATTGGGTTTGCATTTGGTATTGAAAGACTTGTACTTTTAATGGAAGATGATCACTTATTCCCAGAAGAAATTACCGACGTACCGCTTGATTTCTATGTAATGCCAATTGGTGATGATTGTATCAAAGAAGCTTTAAGTCTTTCGATGTATTTAAGACTTCAAGGTTATTCAACTGATGTTTGTTTAGAACATAAAGGTGTTGGAGCAATGTTCAAGAAAGCCGAAAGAAGAGAAGCTTTATATGCAATATTGATTGGTGAAGATGAAGTTAAAAATAAACAAGTTCAACTTAAGAATTTGGTTTCGCAAGAGCAAATTACTGTGAAAAATGATGAACTTTTAGAAAAAATAGATGAATTATTTGGTGAAGATGAAGAAGAGCATCATCATCACGAATAAAAATTACAAGAGGAATTAAATATGGAAGAATACAAAAGAAGCCACCATTGTGGCGAATTACGTCTTAGTGATGTAGGAAAAGAAGTCGATATATTAGGATGGGTTGCTAAAAGAAGAAACCTTGGTAGCCTTCTTTTTGTTGATTTAAGAGATAGATGGGGGATTGTTCAAGTAACAATTAAAACTGACGATATCGAAGTTCCTGATATTCGTAATGAATACGTTATTTCAGTACATGGCGTTGTTACTAAAAAAGATCAACCAAATAAAAATTTAGCCACTGGCGAAATTGAAGTTGTTGCTAGTGAAGTAAAAATTATCAATACTGCTGCTCAACCTCCAATTATTGTTGCTGATGATACTGATGCTTTAGAAGATGTTCGTTTGAAATATCGTTATCTTGATTTAAGAAGACTTGTAATGCAAAAAAGATTCTTTATTCGTGCAAAAATCGTTAAATGTGTGCATGAATACTTGGATTCTTTAGATTTCTTAGAAGTTGAAACACCAACTTTAACCCTTTCTTCACCAGAAGGTGCTAAAGAATATCTTGTACCATCAAGAGTACATCATGGTTGTTTCTATGCATTACCACAATCTCCACAGTTATATAAACAATTATTAATGGTTTCTGGTTTTGAAAGATATTACCAAATTGCAAAATGTTTCAGAGATGAAGATTTAAGAGCTGATAGACAACCAGATTTCACTCAAATTGATCTTGAAATGTCATTTTTAAATGAAGATCAAATTTTAACTATTGCTGAAAATTTGCTTAAAAAGATTTTCAAAGAAACTATTAACTTCGATGTACAGGTACCTTTAAGAAGAATGCCTTATGATGAAGCTGTTTCAAAATATGGTAGTGATAAACCAGATACAAGATTCGGAATGTTACTTGAAGATGTTAAATCCATTCTTGAAAAAGGTGAATTTGAAGTTTATAAAAATGCAAAATTTATTAGTGCAATAAAGGTTGATGGTATTGCAGCTGAAACTTCAAGAAAGAAAATTGATGAATATAATTTACTTGCCAATAAATTTAATATGAAATCATTTGGTGTATTTAAAGTCGAAAATCAGTTGATTTCTAGTAGTTTATCAAAATTTTACACACCTGAAGTTCTTAATGAACTTAAAGAAAAAATGGGTGCAAAAGATGGCGATGTCATCTTTGTTGCAGCTGGAAACAATAAAAAGAATGTTTATTTTGGATTAGGCGCTTTAAGAGAGGAATTGGCTTATAAGTTAGGATTAATTAAACCAAATACATATGATTTACTTTGGGTTACTAAATTCCCATTATTTGGTGTTAGTGAAGACGGAAAGATTGTTGCTGAACACCATCCATTTACTAGACCTTGTGATGAAGATTTAGACAAATTAAAAACACATCCTGAAGAAGTATATTCATATGCTTATGATATCGTTATTAATGGATATGAAGCAGGTGGCGGAACTTTAAGAATATTCGATCAAGACTTACAAAAAACCATATTTGAAGTTTTAGGAGTCAGTGATGAAGATATCGAGAAAAAGTTCGGTTGGTTCGTTGAAGCTTTAAAATATGGAACCCCTCCACATGGCGGATTAGCATTTGGTCTTGATAGGCTTACAATGATTTTAAGTGGAACTGATAATATTCGTGATGTTATTGCCTTCCCAAAGAATTTGAGTGCAGTTTGTCCAATGACAAATGCTCCACGTCCAGTAAGCGAAGAACAACTTAAGGAATTAGGCTTAAAAATAGCCGATGAGGAGAAATAAATGAAGAAACAAAATCTTAATGATCCAAAAAATATTGATCAATTAGCCGTTGCGACGATTAGAAGTTTATGTATTGATTGTATTAACTTAAATAAGTCTGGTCATCCCGGAATGGCTTTAAGTAGTGCACCAATAGTTTATGAATTATTTAAAGATTTTTTAGTTGC
>CAVFXI010000046.1:0-2771 GCA_963626345.1 Gemmiger formicilis
GGAATGATTACACATCCAATAGTTTTAAAAGGCGAACATACAGTAAAAGAAGCTGCTGAAATTATGGAAAATTATAAAATTTCAGGACTTCCTATTGTTGATGATAATAATGTGCTCCAAGGAATTATTACAAATAGAGATATTAAATATTTAAAAATTGATGATACTCCTGTTAGTAAAGTTATGACAAAAATGCCTCTTTTAACAGCCCCTCAAGGAACAACCCTTGATGAAGCTAAAGAGATACTCTGGGAAAATAGAATTGAAAAATTACCAATTGTTGATAAAGAAAATCATTTAATTGGACTTTTAACAAGCAAAGATATAGATAATGCTAAAAATTTCCCTAACGCATGTAAAGATTCTCATGGTCGTTTACGTTGCGGAGCTGCAGTTGGAGTTGGACCAGATACAATGGACAGAGTTAGAGCGCTTGTGGCAGCTGGTGTAGACATTATCACTGTTGATTCAGCTCATGGAGATTCTAAAAATGTCATAAATATTGTTAAAGAAATCAGAAAAGAATTCCCAAAATTAGATTTAGTTGCTGGAAATATTGTAACTGCCGAAGCTGCAAAACATTTGATAGATGCAGGTGTTGATGCAGTCAAGGTTGGTATTGGACCAGGATCAATTTGTACAACTAGAATTGTTGCTGGAGTTGGTGTGCCTCAAATTACAGCTGTTGGTGATGTTTATGAATATTGTAAATCTCGTGGAATTTCTGTAATAGCAGATGGTGGCATTAAACAATCTGGTGATATTGTTAAAGCTTTAGCCGCAGGTGGCGATTGCGTCATGCTTGGATCAATGCTTGCAGGATGCACTGAAGCCCCAGGAGATGAAGTTATTTTTTCAGGTCGTAAATTTAAAGTATACGTTGGAATGGGATCTTTAGCAGCCATGAAACGAGGTAGCGCTGATAGATATTTCCAAAATAAAAATACTCAAGCAAAGAAATTAGTACCTGAAGGTATTGAAGGCCGTGTTCCATTTAAAGGATCATTAAGTGATACCATTTATCAATTATGCGGCGGTATTAGAAGTGGCATGGGATATTGTGGTTGTAAAGACATTGAAACATTAAAAGAGAATGCCAAGTTTATGAGAATTACTGCTGCTGGTTTAAAAGAAAGTCATCCTCACGATGTTAATATAACTGTTGAAGCGCCTAATTATTTTAAGGAGTAATTATGTTTGATAAGATTATTGTTTTGGATTTTGGTTCGCAATATAACCAATTAATTGCCCGTCGTATTAGAGATATGCATGTTTATTCTGAACTTTTACCTCACACTATAAAGGCTGAAGAAATAAAAAAGATGGGCAATGTAAAGGGCATTGTATTTTCTGGTGGCCCAAAATCTGTATATGATGTTGACGCATTTGATGTCGATCCACAAATATTTGAATTAGGAATCCCTGTTTTAGGAATTTGCTATGGAATGCAATTAATTTCTAAAAAGTTCGGTGGGAAAATCAGTCGTGGTTCAATTAGAGAATATGGTTTAAATACAATTAGCATTATAAAAGATTCGCTTTTATTTGATTCTTTACCAAAAGAACAAGACGTTTGGATGAGCCATGGAGACCATGTTGAATCTTTGCCAAATGGTTTTGATTTAGTGGCTAAAAGTTCTGCTGGACTTGTTGCAAGTATAGAAAATACCGAAAAAAATATATATGCTGTTCAATTCCATCCTGAAGTTAGAAATAGCGTTTATGGATTAGATATAATAAAAAACTTTGTATTTAAGATTTGTAAAGCCAACGATAATTGGTCAATGGCTAATTACATTAATATGCAAATTGAAAAAATCCGCGCTGAAGTTGGAGATAAAAAAGTTCTTTGTGGGTTATCAGGCGGAGTTGATTCAACAGTTGTTGCCGTTTTACTTTCAAAAGCCATTGGTAAACAATTAACATGTATGTTCATTGATCATGGTTTACTTCGTAAAAACGAAGGAGATTTAGTAATGGAATCTCTTAAACCATTTGATATGAATGTAATTAAAATCGATGCAAAAAATAGATTTTTAACAAAACTAAAAGATGTTGAAGACCCTGAAGCTAAAAGAAAAATAATTGGTAACGAATTTATTTATTGCTTCGATGAAGAATCTAAAAAATTAGGAGAATTTGATTACTTAGCCCAAGGCACGCTTTATACTGATGTTATTGAATCAGGAACTGGAACTGCTCAAAGAATTAAGGCCCACCATAACGTAGGTGGTTTACCTAAAGATATGAAATTCAAATTAATCGAACCATTAAATATTTTATTTAAAGATGAAGTAAGAGCTTTAGGTTTAGAATTAGGTCTTCCATATAATATAGTTTGGAGACAACCATTCCCAGGACCTGGTTTAGCTATCAGAATAATCGGTTCAATTACCGAAGAAAAAATTAGAATTGTACAAGATAGCGATGCAATCTTAAGAGAAGAAATTGCAAAAAATCATTTAGAAAAAGATATTTGGCAATACTTTACTGCCCTTACCAACATGCGAAGTGTTGGTGTTATGGGAGATGAAAGAACTTATTCATATGCAATTGCAATTAGAGCAGTTACATCAATTGATGGAATGACTGCAGATTTTGCTAGAATTCCATATGATATACTCGCTAAAATTTCAACTCGTATTGTAAATGAAGTTCAAGGTGTTAATAGAGTACTCTTAGATGTTACAAGTAAACCACCTGCAACAATTGAGTTTGAATAACATAAAAAAATAGCAAACTTGAGAAGATAATTTACCAAGTCTTAAATG
>CAVFXI010000047.1:0-2745 GCA_963626345.1 Gemmiger formicilis
ACAACAAAGCTAGACAAGCAAGATTTGAATTCGGTGAAACGCCAGAGGGGAGAAAATAAAAGATGCAATTAACATTTTACACATCAAATAAATTAGGTGCGGATGAAAACTGCACTTATGCAAAGGAAATCAAGGTAACTGATCTTAAGAGTTTGAAAGAAGCAGTTTCACATGATTACGTTTGCGCCAAATATAAAAATAATCATAGATCCAAGGATAATTTCATCTTCAGTGATGTCATGGCTTTGGACTTTGACAATGATTCAGAAAACCCAAATAAATGGATATCAAAAGAGGACGTTATGGCGGCATTCCCTGGTGTTCCTCTTGCAATTCATTATTCTCGTCATCACATGAAAGAAAAGAAGGATAAATCTGCAAGACCTAGATTTCATGTCTTTATGCCGATAAGACCTATTTATGATCACATTAAATATTCAGATTTTAAGGCAAGAATTAACGCTAGATTTCCTTATTGCGATGAAGGTGCACTTGATTCCGCTAGATTCTTTTATGGAACAAAAGATCCTGAAGTGGAGATAGTTGAAGGTGATATCAATTTAACTGATTTCTTGGAAGAAGAGGAGTTTGACAGGGATTTTGACAAGATCAAGGAAGGATCTAGAAACACCACAATGTCTAGATTTGCTGCAAGAGTTCTTAAAAAATATGGTGATTCTGATGAGGCTTATAATGCTTTCATAGAAAAGTCGGCTTTATGTGAGCCACCCTTGGAAGAGAATGAATTAAGCACTATTTGGAAGAGTGCGTTGAGGTTCTTTAAAAAGATATCATCCATGCCTGGATACATTCCACCAGAAAAATACAACGATAATAACAGCTATAAGCCTAAAGATTATACCGATGTTGGTCAGGCTACTGTTTTAGCGAAGTATTTTAGCGATGTTCTTAGATATTCTGAGGCTACACATTTCCTTCATTTTAAGGGTAGCTATTGGGAAGAATCGGAAATCGGGGCTCAAGGTGTGGTCCATGAACTTACTAGAAGACAATTATTGGAAGTGCAACGAGAGATTATCGAAGCAAAAAAAGAATTAGAAAGTTGTGGTGCTGAAGAAATTATCGCTGAACATGGCAAAAAAGCAGAAGAGCACATGGATGATAAACAAATTGAAATTTTCAAAAGATATGCGGAAGCATTGAGGTATCAAAAATTCGTTCTAGGTAGACGTGAATCAAAATATATATCCGCTTGCATGAAAGAAGTCAAACCTATGGTTGAGATTTCACCAACTGAGCTTGATGCTAATCCATTCTTACTATGTACTCCTGAGGCAACTTATGACCTAAGAGTAGGTATGAGTTCAGCTAGACCTAATAATCCTTTAGATTTCATCACAAAGATTACGGCTGTTTCACCTAGTGACAACGGTAAGGATATTTGGATTGATGCTTTAAATACCATCTTTGCAAAGAATCCTGAACTAATAGATTACGTTCAACTTGTTTGTGGTTTAGCTGCAATTGGCAAGGTTATGGTTGAAGGTATGATTATCGCTTATGGTGATGGCGGTAACGGTAAATCGACCTTCTGGAACGCTATTTTTAGAACGCTTGGTTTGTATTCAGGAAAAATATCCGCCGACACTTTGACCACTCAATGCAGAAGAAACACGAAACCTGAAATGGCTGAAGCAAAAGGTAAAAGACTTCTTATTGCATCAGAATCTCAACAAGGAGCACGCTTGGACGAATCTATGGTCAAGCAATTATGTTCCACTGATGAAGTTGAAGCTGAAAAGAAATATAAAAATCCTTTTCATTATGTTCCTTGCCACACATTGGTTCTTTACACGAATTACCTTCCAAGGGTTAGTGGTATTGATGACGGTATATGGTCTCGTCTTTTCGTCATCCCTTTCAACAATAAGTTAAGAGGTGGCGATAAGGATATCAAGAACTATGCTGATTATCTTTTTGAGAATGCTGGTGAATACATCCTCAAATGGATTATTGAAGGGGCGAAAAAAGTCATTGATTTGAATTATCGACTTCCTATTCCTCTAGTTGTTAAAAGTGCAATCGATGAATATAGAGAGATGAATAACTGGTTCAATCATTTTATTGAAGATTGTTGCGAAGTTGATCCTAAAGCAAAAGAAAGTTCTAGTGCTGTTTACGCAGAATATCGAAGATACAGCCAAGACAATGGTGAGTTTGTTAGAAGCACTGCAGAGTTCTATTCAACATTAAAGAAAAATGGTTATTCAATCGTCACTGAGAAAAGAGTGAGAACCATCAAAGGTTTGAAATTAGTAGTTAAGGACAATAGTGCTTTTGAAGACTTCCTTACATAGTAAGGAAAAGGCTCAAATGTGCAAGGTCTACTATGTCACGTAGAACTTTTGTTATATAGAAATTTTAAGCCAAAAAATCTATATAGAAAAAGATTGTCAGACGACCTAGTAGACCTTGTCATCTTGTGATGAGAAAGGAGAAAAACAACATGAAATTTGTAACATTCATGAAGAAAAATTATTTGAAAGATAAAGGCGCTGCTGGATGTTTGGCAAGAAGCATTAAATCCGATGGAAGAAACTTTCCAATTAAAACTAGTCACGATGTTTATAGAAGATATCTAGAGGTTTATTGTAAAGCCGATGATGCTGTTCTTGATGCGTTTGATGAGTGCTTTGCCAAATGGAAAGAGCAAGAGAGAAAAAGAAATAATGGCAAAAGAAAAAATGATTGAAGCGAAACTTTGCAAAGCAGTCAAAGCGATAG
>CAVFXI010000048.1:0-2719 GCA_963626345.1 Gemmiger formicilis
TTGCAAAATTTAATGCTTTTTTGACAATGAAATTTTAAATAGTTCATATATGGTGGTAAGCATAAAAGATTTCCATACTAATCATAAAAGCTGTTAAATGATATCCTCCTAGCACAGGAGGATTTTTTATGGTAAGAAAAAGATACACAGATGAATTTAAAATTAACTTGATGAAGGAGTTCAGTTCAAGAGAAATTGAAATTGTAAAATTTGCAGCTGAAAAGAATATACCATTAGGTACATTCAGAGAATGGTTGGATAATTATCGAAAGTTTGGAACTCCAACAATGAAAAGAACAGCGCTGAATGAGTCTGTTAAACCTATTGATGTTACAAGGGAAACTAAAGAAATTATCAAGGAAGTAAAACTTTCAGATGATCAAAAATTTAGTTTAGAAATTAATGGTATTACATTAACGTTCGCTCTAAAAAATTTGAAATTAGTTTTGGAGGCAATTCAAAATGGTTGATCTTGAAAAAGTTCAACACATCTATATTTTTCCAGGAATGACAGATATGAGGTTAGGAATATTTGGTCTACGAAAACTTATTATAGAAATCGCAACATTAGAAACTAATTCTTTATATATCTTCTGTTCAAGAAATAGGAACCAAGTAAAACTGATAGAAACAACTGAATCATCAACATGGCTTTACCAAAATAAACTTGTTCACGGAAAATTTTTATGGCCTACAATCGGTGAAAAATCAGAGTTGAGTAAAGATCAACTTAGAATGATTATTGAAGGAGCAGGACTTGTAGGTTCAATTGAAACCAAAGGTAAGAAAATATCGTTCTTCTAGAAATTATTCGAAATTAATCAGGACCAAATCCTGATTTTTTATTAATTTTGTATTAAATTTTCGACTAATTAAGTTACTACGTAACTTAATTAGGTTATAATAACCCCATGAGAAATGCTGAAGAACGAGTTAAAGAATTAGAAAGGTTGATGGAAGAACAAGCAAAAGCTTTTGCTATGCAACTTGAAGATGAAAAGAAAAAACATGCAAAAGAAATTGATGAAATCAAAAAACAACATGAAATAGAAAAGCATAATGATGAACTTAAATATTCTCGTTTAGAACGCAAATTTGCAAAGCTACAAGAAAAATTTAATAACGAAGTTGCTAAAAAAGAAAAAGAGAAAGAAATTGTTAAAGTTTATAACCATAATA
The DNA here is from genome assembly GCA_963626345.1 of Gemmiger formicilis. Lineage (GTDB taxonomy): Bacteria > Bacillota_I > Bacilli_A > RFN20 > CAG-826 > Onthovivens. The sequence continues at coordinate 1,180 of CAVFXI010000048.1, forward strand.
AATATTATGGGACTAAAGAAAATAACGCATATATCAACGAAAAGTCGCCTGTGAACGAAGTAGAAGATAATTTAAATAAAAAGAAAAAAGGCAGACCAAAAGGCAGCAAAAATTATGCAAAATGGGATTTTGAAAAGCTTGCAACAACTACTGTAAATAACGATATCGCTCAAGAATTAATTAAAAAAGGCTATAAATTCGCAAAAATCGGCGAAGACATTTCTTATTTGATTAGAGTTAGAAAAGAGATAGAAGTGGTCAAAGTCATTACTCCTAAATATGTTAGAAAAGATGCTAAAGATGGGAAGATTTATCAAGCTTTATCCAACTCAATTTTTCCTCATTCTGTTTGTACTGCAAGTTTTGTAGCTGATGTTATCACTGCAAAATATTATTTAAATGTTCCAATCGAAAGATATGCAAAATATTTAAATAGTAAAGGGCTATATTTTAGTGCAATGGATCTTACAAATTATGTAAAAAGGGCAGATGCTTTAATGCAGCCACTTTACAACAAAATTAAGAGCTCATTGGTTAATAATTCAGTTCATGTAATTAACGTTGATGAAACGCCAATTGAGGTTCTAGATTATTTAAAAAGACAAGGTGATGATCATCGTAAAAATGGTTATATATTTGTTTATGTAACAACCTATTATGATTATCCAATTTATTTGTATGACTTCTCCGAAACAAGAGAAACAGAGAAAACTCAGGAACTGCTCAAGAATTATCATAAGTATGTTGTTGCAGATGGTTATTCTGGATACGATGTTTTAAAAGAAAGAGGAATTAAACTTCAATTATGTTTTGCTCATATTAGAAGAAAATTCTACGACATTGCAAAAACACTCGATAAAAACGCAAGAAAAGAAAGTAGCGCTGTAAGGATGGTTAATAAAATAGATAAATTATTTCACGAAGAAGCATTAATGAAGAAAAATAATTTATCGCCGATGGAAATATATGAACATCGGCAAAGTCCTGAATATATGGCGATTGTCAATGATATTTATGATTATTTAGAAACAATAATTCCAGAATCTGGATCTAAATTAGAAGATGCTGTTAATTATTTTAAAAATGGTTTAGAAGATAGCAAAACATTCCTTTTGGACGGCCATATTCCTATTTCAAACAACATCGCGGAGCGCGCCATACGCCCATTCACCATCCTTAGAGGTAACATGCTTTTTGTTAAAAATGAGTCTGGTGCTGGTATATCTGCAAGGCTTTTTACCATTATTCAATCAGCAAGAGCCAATGGTTTAAAAGTCGAAGATTATTTAACATACGTAATAGAAAACATTGGTAAAGTTGATGTTGAGCAACTGTTACCGTGGTCAAAAACATTACCAGAGAACTTAAGAGTATTTTAAAAGTGTTTGTCGTCTCAAATTTTCTTGAGATTTCAAACACTTTTTATATTTTTTTACAAGATGGATATCTTTTAGGCTTACTTTAATTCAGATGAAGAACTATGTAAAGTTAATAGTAATAATTTTGGATTTGTTGTTGTTAATGCCTTATGGAATAACAG
>CAVFXI010000049.1:0-2653 GCA_963626345.1 Gemmiger formicilis
TATAAGTTCAATTTTCCCTTTTTCGATACCTTCTTCCCTACCTTTTTCGATACCTTTTTCGATACCTATTTCGATACCTTTCTCGATACCTCTTTCTTCGATGCCATAACTCAAATTACACATATTCTTGACCACCTCCTCAAACGAATCTTCCAATGGAAAAGAATACTCTACTTTTAGTCTTTCTATCTTTTCTTCACTTCCAATGGAATCTGAAAACAATGTTCCAAGCAATCGATGCAAATCATAATTTTCATCATACTCCGGTATCTTTTGGGGAATCCCTAGAAATACTATATTTAATAAATCCAAATTCCCTTTCCAACTGACATTTCCAATAATCGGTTCATCGATTAAATGAATATGATTCATGCTGCTTACTTCTTGGTTCATAACAATCCAAATAGAATAGGTCTGTTTGATACCATCATAATTAGATTTTTCAAACTCTTTTCCCTTCTGAGCGGAAATCATTCTACAGGAGTAGAATATTGCTCGATTATTAATATCATATTCATCTGGTTCAGACTTTTGAGCCTCAATATTAATGATAATCCTAGACCGGCCATTCTTTGTCAGAACATAAAAGATAATGTCATATCGAATCAATCCCTCATTTACTTCTGACTCCTCGGTATTGAATCCTATGATTTTTTCTCCACCTTTTTCTACTACAGCATTTGTAATCCCTGGATCCACATACACTTTGCCAATTAATGGTTCACCTTCTATTAAGGGAATAACATCATCAACTTTCATTCCCTTAAATTCATTCACCGTTTTTACCAAAATATGAGCCAAAACTCTTTTATGAGCTAATAATTTCTTTGCACATTGGTCATACTGTGCATTAACATCAACCGCATCAATCGTATTTGATAAGCTTGAATCCAAAAACTCACCTCCTCTAAAAATTATGTTTAATTAAATTCTACCGCACAATACTAATTTAACCTTATCTTACCGCATAACAGTACATTGTGCAACTTTTATCGTTCGTCAAATATCGTCCAAATCTCACAAGATTCCCAGGCTTTACAAGTCCAGGGATCCGGTCTTCATTCAATCATAATTCATAGTGCAGCTTTTTTCTCCTCCTAATCCACAAACTGTTAGGTTATCAAATGTTCTTTTTTATCGATCATTTCATTTATATATAAATTCTCCCCGTAATCATAAAATCCTTCAACATTGATGATATCTGTCGCATAACTAAATCCTTGCAAAATATCATCATTGTTGTATCTGTCCATAATAGAATTAAGCACATCAAAACCTATAATATTATCCCACAAACAAATCTCCTTTCTAATGCTGCCAATGCAAATCTATGTTCCTATTCTTCCGTAACCAACTATCTAAATTAAATTCCTTATAATTTCTCCAATTTTCTGCAAAACAGATAACACTGTTTTGTACCCAGAATGGAACACACAGGCTATCTAAGATATCAAAATGTAACCGGATAGACTTATCCAATTCAACAATTACGTGCTGATCTTCCGGATAACGTTCTCTTGTATAGGCCATATTGGCAATATGGAAGGCTAAGCCTTCCAATTCATTTCTTTGTCTTTGATTTTCAGCTTTCCACTTTAACATAAACTGCCTCTTTCCTTTAAGGTGACAACATTGTCACCCTTTTTATTTGTCCAGACTTCCGAAGAAGCCTGGACATTTTGACAATTAATTCCTCTAGGAAGGCTTTAGTTAATATGTACCAGATATGCTCTATCAGATAAAACCTCCTCTTCTGGCACTTCCTGTTCATTGACTGTGTTGACCATTTCATCCACTTCATCTTTATCTATCTTATCTGCGGAAATGACGATAATTTCATGAATAGAACTCGGTATAATATATAAGTTGTGTACACCCAAATTTTCGGCACATGCCTTGAGCGTTTTCCCATCTAACATTGCAGCAGCTCCATAGCGTCTGTACTTGTTTGAAACAACTAGCATTTCCGGATTATCATTTTCGCATTTCTGAGAAGCATCCGTATCAATTCCCATCATTTCATTGATCAGAGTTCGCATGTCCTTAATTTCCAACTCTTTGAATGTATTCTTTTCTGCATTTTTCCACGCCTCATCCAATGAGATTTGTAAATATTTGATATGGTTTTCGTCTAACTTCATGGTGCAATTTTCATCAATTCTTACATACAGGAAAATTTCAATCCCTTCAAATACGGAAGCTTTTTTTAGCAAATCCTGCGTGCTGCTTTTCTGAACTCCCATCATGATGTGGGAAAGAATAAAATCAGTATCCTTTAATTTATCCATGTCACATGGCACTTCTGGAGATGTATTAGTTATCTTAATAATTATATCTACAGCCTCACTCAAGGAAAGATTTTCTAAATCTGATGGATTTGCAAGTTTTTCCGGATAAATTACCAATTCAATGGAATCACTATTTTTGACGTTAATTGTATTAAATTCTACACTATTCTTTACCACAACATTTTCTCTTGCTTCATATCCTCTGTTTTCAAGTTCCTTTACGATTTCTGCATTTGTAAATTTCATAGTATGTCTCCTTTTCTTAAATCAAATTATTTTATTATTTCATTTGTTTATTTGGCCAGGCAACGAAACCTAGCTACTATCGCTGTTTGCTGTTTCCATAGTGGTCTCCTTTTCTTGAG
>CAVFXI010000050.1:0-2648 GCA_963626345.1 Gemmiger formicilis
ACAACAAAGCTAGACAAGCAAGATTTGAATTCGGTGAAACGCCAGAGGGGAGAAATTAATTATGATAAATTTTAAAATTTGTTATGGAAACAAGCGAAATTCCTTGAAGTGGAATAACTCTTATGTGACTTGGGATGACTTTCTTGGTCGCATTAAAAATACAGTTAGAACATCTGAAAAAGTGGAAGAATACATTAATCTTCCTAAAGGAAAAAGGGATGAAATTAAGGACATCGGTGGTTTCGTTGCAGGCCATTTAAGAACTTGCAAAAGAAAGAAGGAAAACGTGATGTGCCGTTCTATGATTACTCTTGACATGGACGAAGCTACTCCTGAGTTTCTTCAAAATGATGTTTTTAATTACAAATTTACATGGGCTGTCTATTCAACTCACAAGCACAAACCAGAAGCTCCAAGACTGAGATTCATCATTCCTTTGAATAGGGATGTTTCTGCTGAGGAGTATGGAGCGGTTTCTAGAATGCTTGCTCAGGAAATCGGCATGGAGATGATGGATAAATCAACTTTTGAAGTCAACCGTATGATGTACTGGCCTTCAACTCCTATTAATGGCGAGTATGTTTTCTTGCAAAATGAAGGAAATTTACTCAATCCTGACGAAATTTTAAAGAAATACGATGACTGGCGTGAAGCTTCTACTTGGCCTAGACATCCTCTTGAAATTAAAGAGATCAAAGACCATGCCAATAATAAAAAGGCTGATCCTCTTGAAGCTGAAGGCGAAGTAGGTGCTTTCTGCAGATGTTATACCATGACTGAGACAATTCAAAAATTCTTAAGTGATATTTATGCACCTACTGGAAATGATGATAGATACGACTACATACCTGCTGACTCCAGTGCTGGTGTAATTGTTTATGATGATAAATTTTTATATTCGCACCATGCAACTGATCCAGCAAGTGGAAAGCTTCTCAATGCCTTTGAAGTGGTCATGCATCACAAATTTAGTGATTTAGATGAAAAGGCGAAGTTCAAGGAAATGTGTAAATTCGCAAGGGACGATGAAAAAGTAAGAATCGAACTTGCAAACAAAAAAGTCGAAGAAGCGAAGAAAGAATTTGAGAATAATGGTGTTTACCTAGATTTAGGAGATGATGTTCAAGTTAATGATTTATGGAAAGGAAAACTCACTTTTAACAAGATGGGTGAACTTGAAAACACATTACAAAACATCACTTTAATTCTTGAGAACGATCCATTGTTTAGTTTCTTTGCACATAATGATTTAGCGAGAATGACTGAACTTATCAAAAAGGCTCCTTGGTCTAGACCTACAACTTCTAAATTTTGGGTTGACCATGATATGAACCAGTTATGTTGTTTGCTTGAGAAACTTTATGGGAAGTTCACTGACAGCAATGTATTAAAGGCATTTGACAAAGTTTCCGTGGATCGTCATTTTCATCCAATCCGTGATTATTTGAACTCTCTTCCTGAATGGGATGGAGAATGTAGAGTTGAGAATTTATTCATCAAGTATATGAAAGCAGAGGATACCCCTTATATTAGGACTGTCACAAGAAAATCATTTATTGCTATGGTTGCAAGAATGATGAAACCTGGTGTGAAATTTGATTCTATTCCGGTTTTGGATGGAGCACAAGGTATTGGTAAAAGTACAATCATCCGTGACCTTATTGGTGAGGATTATTACTCTGATTCTTTATCTCTAACTGATATGAGCGATAAAACAGGTGCTGAAAAGCTTCAAGGCTTTTGGTGCGTTGAGATTGGTGAACTAGCGGGAATGAAGAAAGCAGATATCGAAAAGGTGAAAGCTTTCATCACATCTCAAATCGATAACTATCGTCCATCTTATGGAAGAACAGTAGAAAGCCATCCACGTCAAGCGGTGGTCATTGCGACTGTCAATGGCGAGAATGGATATCTTCGTGATGTTACTGGAAATCGTAGATTTTGGATTATTAAATTAGGCCAAACGGAGAAAAAGCGAAAGTGGAAATTCGACAAGTATTTCAGAGATCAATTTTGGGCTGAGGCAAAGCATTATTATGAACTTGGAGAAAAGTTGTATCTTGAGGATGATATGCAAATTGCTGCTGAAAATGAACAAAGAAAAGCTATGGAAAAGGATCCACGTTTAGGACTTGTTAATGATTATTTGAATAAGCTATTACCAGAAAAATGGGATGATATGAATCTCTATGATAGAAGAAATTTCTTACATGGAGATGAACTCGCTCCCAAAGGAACCATCAAAAGAATCGCAGTTTCTAGAATAGAAATATATAGCGAATGCTTGGGAAATGAGCCATCAAGAATGACCAGTAAAGATAGCTTTGAGATTTCATCAATGCTAATGCAATTACAAGATTGGACTGATACAAAGAAGCAAAAAAGGATTCCAATTTATGGAAAACAACGCATCTTTGAGAGGGTCGAAAGCCAAAAATAAGTGGAACAAGATTGTGGAACGGAACAAGAATTACTAAGGAAGCTCACAAAAAAACATAGGTATAAAGGGAATGTATAACATACGCATATAGAAATAGACTCTATAGGAAATTTTTGTTCCATTGTTCCACTGTTCCGCCCTTAAAAATGATTTATGGCAAAAGAAAAAATGATTGAAGCGAAACTTTGCAAAGCAGTCAAAGCGATAG
>CAVFXI010000051.1:0-2212 GCA_963626345.1 Gemmiger formicilis
CTACTAATTGAAATAATAGATTTGCGTCTTCTTTACTGATTGGTAAAAATCCTAATTCATCAATGATAAGTAGTTTATACTTACAATATTGTTTCAATCGTTTATCCAATCTATTTTCATAATAAGCTTTATTTAGTTCGGATAGTAATTTTGAACATGATACAAAATATGTTGATACTCTATTACTAGCTGCTTCTATTCCAATACAGGTAGATAACATTGTTTTTCCAGTTCCTGGTAATCCTTGGAAGATTATATTTTCTTTATTTTCTATGAATCTCAAAGTAATGAGATCCATGATCTTTGATTTACTTAATCCAGGTTGGAAATCAAAATCAAATTCTTCAATTCGCTTTTTGTATGGAAAATTAGATATATTCACATTGATTTCTTTCGCACGCTTATCTCTAAATTCGATTTCTTCTTTGAACATATAATTTAAAAATGGAATCAACTGTGAATTATCAAATATATTTTTATCTAGATTCTTGCTTAGTTCTCCTTTTATTTTCAATAAGCCTAATGTTTCTAGATTCGCATTTAATTCGTTGTATTCTTCAATCATTTTCTTTGTGCTCCTTTATCTTTTCTAAGATCATTTCACAATTAATTTCAATCAACGATATTCTTTCATCTAGATCATATAATTCTTCATAAACGTTTGTAATTGGACCATCATCTATCAATATTTGATTTTTATGCAATTGGTTTATTTCTTCTACCATCATTGATATCTGCTCCATCAACCTTTTAGATTCATCTACTTTATCACTCACATATTGCACGGCATCATTTCCAATTAGCCATTCGCCATTTCCCACACACCACATAATCTTATTCATGAGAACGTTCCTTTCTGTTCAAAAGTATGTCTAACTTTTCTAATCTTTGTGTAGCCATAGCTTCGATTTGTTTTTCTGAATATTTTGGATAATTAGAACGAATGATTTCTTTTACATCTGACTTATTGTAAATGAAGTTATATGCTTCCTTTTCTAGTGTGTGCTTACGAACCAATTCACCGTTATAATAAATAAGAAGTTGATCATCTTCGATTTGTATTTCTACAAATTTCCCGAGATATTCAACTGGCACGGAGTATTTATTGTTATTTACGTTAATCATTGATTCACTTGATACTTTACGAACTTGGCGGGACGTCGAGTAATCAAATTGATTCAAGTTAACTTTCGTTAAATACTCCTTTTCTTTTTCTTCAAACAATACTGCAGGATATTGCCCGGTAGCTTGTGACTTTTCACAATTATTCAATCTGAAATTTAGATCATTAACGATCTTTATTAATTCATCTAAACTATCAAATTCTTCATTGTATACTTTTAAACGATCCATAATCTTGGCAACGTTTTCTACGATTCCTTTAGTACAGGGTCTATAAGGTTTACAAGCAATTGGAGTGAACATCATATTCTTAGAAAATTCTAAAAATTTAGGATTAAATGTCACTTTATTTGTATTGATATCATGTTCATCTACAACGGTCTTCATGTTATCAAACCAAATCTCTTCTGGCACTCCACCAATATATTCAAAACAATTCACCAAGCATCTAAACAGTGTTGGTTGTGTTCGATTGATTGTAAGTTCGATATACTTGAACTTTGAATAGGACAATACAAACAGAAAAATATTGATTGTATATTTTTCACCACTTTTAGAAACAAGAGTAAACGATTCTTTCCAATCGACTTGTCCTTGTAATCCTGGAGTCGTTTCTACACGGATCGTGGCTTTTTTGGAATAGTCTTCTTTTTTCTCTTTTACATACTTTGTCACAAGCGATAAGGAACCTGTATATCCTTTTTCTACTATCAAATTAAAAATCGAAGTAGCGCTGCATTGATACGTTTCAACTTTGTAATCAATGATATCTTTATATGGTTCCAATTTAGATACCCCTTTGAATTCTCTAGGTTTGCGCGCCGTTATTCCCAATACAATTTTTCTGGCTGTGGGCCAACTGACTCCTTGCGTTCTTGCGAGTTGAGAAATATTCACTTTCATACTTTTAACATACACCTCCTTCCTTTTCTTATCGTTTTCTGAATTAATTGTCATTTCTTTTACCTCCTTTAATGACTTTTTTATTGTAGGCAAAAGAAAAACTTGAAGTAAAACTTTAAACGTTATAATTCCGTTTTTTCGAAACTATCGTTTCCGTTTTTTCTTCAAGTTAAGATTACTATTTACA